>CAZHHY010000013.1:0-19007 GCA_964532375.1 uncultured Muribaculaceae bacterium | reverse complement strand
TACCCTGCGCAAAGTCGAACTTTGGCACATCTATGCTCTTTCCCTCAAAAAGTTGGTTTAATTGCTCATTTAAGAAATCTACATCTAAAGCCCCTAGTACCTCAAAATCAAAATTTCCATCGGCATCTTTAGGTGTTTTATCTCTATCTACAAAGTAGTTATCCATCTCTATGATTACAGGATTAAGCCCCAGAACCATAGCTTGTAAAGCAACTCTTTTAGAAGTAGTAGTTTTACCACTACTAGATGGCCCTGCTATTACTATTAGCTTTACATTCTTTCTTCTCTTGTAAATTTCATCGGCAATAAGAGTGTACTTTCTCTCGTGCAGAGCTTCGGATAGCTGTATGAGACCGCGAGCATTGCCGCTAATAATTGCATTATTTACCGAAGCAACACTATGTGCTCCAACAATGCTGCACCAATTTGAGTACTCTTTAAATACCTCAAAAAGCTTATATTGGTATGGCAATCTAACAATCTCATATGGGCTTGTAATTGAAGGCGAGCGCAACACCATACCCGAATTATAGATTTCTAAGTCCCAAGAGGTAATAACTCCAGTAGACTGGGTGAGTGGACCATAGTAATGATCTGGATAACCATCTAAGAAATAAACAGTTGTAAAAAACTTACCTCTCATCTCATTTAAAGCAGCCTTCTCTGGCCGGTTATTTGCCCGAAACATTTTCACCGCCTCTTCTGTCCTAATCTTTTGCCTTGTGAATGGAAGGTTAGCGTCTATTAACTCTTGCATCCTCCCTTTAATAACTAATAACTCATCTTCGCTAATAGTAATAGCTACAGGCGCACCATCTTCGTTAGGCTCAAGTTCCCGAACCTCGGCATACATACCACTCTGCAAGTTATAATCAATAACTAAAGAGTATTTTGGGTAGAGTTCGGCAACAGCCTTTTGAAAGATAAAGTTTAAAGATCTAGAATAGGTGCGAGCCCCATCGCTATGAGAGAAGTCTATGAATCTCACATTGTGGGATATGTATATAGGAAAGCCTAACTCTTTTAACTGATTATCTACTATAGCAGCAAGTATTGGCCATCTAAGTTGTACTCCACAAATATTGGCAAATTGGCTCAAGGTAGTACCAGGTTCGCATTTAAATGTTTTATTTAGATTCTCACAATATACCTTTATCATAAATTTATTTTTAAAGTGTTAATAAGTAATTTCTATATATAACTACCTGTTATAGAGAATTTATTACTCCTAATTTCTTCTGGTGTTCCTTGTGCAACAATTTTGCCACCTTTTGCTCCACCCTCGGGGCCCATATCAAAAATATAATCTACACTGCGCAAAACATCTAGATTATGCTCTATAATAAGAACTGTATTTCCTTGATCTACCAGTTTTTGAAGGACCTCTAACAACACTCGCACATCTTCGAAGTGCAAACCTGTTGTAGGTTCATCTAAAATATAAAAGGAGTTGCCGGTAGCCCTCTTAGATAACTCTGAAGCCAATTTTACCCTTTGACTTTCGCCGCCACTAAGGGTTGTAGACGATTGTCCAAGTTTAACATAGCCCAATCCAACTTGGTCTAACGCTTTTATCCTTTGCACAATGTGAGGGATATGTTCAAAGAAAACCAATGCTTGAGAGATGGTCATCTCCAAGACATCGTTAATTGATTTACCCCTATATTTAACTGCAAGGGTATCTGGAGTATATCTTTTTCCATTGCAAGCCTTACAGTGAACATTAACGGCAGGTAAAAAATTCATCTCAATAATTTGAACACCAGCTCCCTTACACTCTTCACAACGGCCACCTTTTACATTGAATGAAAATCTTCCTGGTTTAAACCCCCTAATTTTAGCATCTGGAGTTTCACCAAACAACTTTCTAATATCTGAAAACACATTAGTATAAGTAGCTGGATTACTCCTTGGAGTACGACCAATTGGGCTCTGGTCAATTTCTATAAGCTTGTCTATATTATCTATCCCATCTATAGAGCTATATGGCAAAGGTTTATAGAGAGATCTGTAAAAGTAATTGCTAAGAATTGGCATAAGGGTTTCGTTAATAAGCGAAGATTTTCCACTACCGCTTACCCCGCTCACCCCAATAAAACAGCCTAAAGGGATTCTAATATCGGTTCCTTTTAGGTTGTTTCCTGTGGCCCCCTTTAGCTCAAGATACTTGCCATTGCCTTGCCGTCTTATCTTGGGCACCTCTATTTTTCTAATCCCTCTAATATAATCTATCGTGAGGGAGTTCATAGATTTAATCTGTTCTGAATCCATTTTGTCTATTTGGGCTGGCTCTCCAGAAAAAAGGACTCTCCCGCCCTTCTCGCCGGCTCCTGGCCCCATATCTATAAGCCACTCGGCGCTGGTAATCATCTCTTGGTCGTGCTCTACCACCATAATTGAGTTGCCCTCGTCTCGTAGTTTTCTCAAAGATTCAATCAATTTACGATTATCTCTTTGGTGGAGTCCTATACTAGGCTCGTCTAAGATGTAAAGAACATTTACAAGCTTAGATCCAATTTGAGTTGCCAATCGTATCCTTTGACTCTCGCCACCACTTAAGCTTCTTGTGCTTCTACTCAAAGAGAGATAATTTAACCCAACATCTATCAAAAATCCAATTCTGTCTATAAGCTCTTTTATAACGTCTCTAGCAATTATCCTCTGTTTGTTATCTAAAGATTTCTCCAAATTTGAAACCCAATCATATAGAACATCAATATCTAGAGCAGAGATCTCCGAGATATTTTTTCCGTCTAGTTTAAAACTAAGGGAATCTTCTTTGAGCCTAGTGCCATTACAAACTGGGCATAAAATCTCTTCTACAAACCTCTGTTTCTTTTGAATAAGATCTTCGCTATCATTTTCACTCTGTTCAATCATAGCTATTACTCCCCCAAAGCTCATCATTTGTGGGGCAAAAGAGCCCGAAATAGATGAGTTTCCACTAATTCTTATGAGTTCGTCTGAGCCATAAATTATTAGATTAAGTGCATCTTCGGGAATATCTTTTATTGGATCGTGAAGCGAAAATCCATACTTCTTAGCAACCCCTTCTAGTTGGGCAAAAAGCAGAGTGTTTCTTAAAACCCCAAGTGGAGGGATTCCACCACTGGCTATTGATGCAGTGTCGTCTGGGATTATTTTTGATAAATCGGCTTGTGATATCATACCCAAACCCTTACAGTGAGGGCAAGCCCCCTGAGGCGAATTGAAAGAGAAAGTATGCGGAGCCGGCTCGGCATATGAGATACCACTTGCCGGGCACATTAGATTTTTACTAAAATGCCTCAACTGGTTTGTTTCAAGAGAAAGCACAGCCAACGAGCCTTTTCCGTGATAAAGTGCACTCAACACCGATTCTCTAACCCTTTTCTCACTTTTGTCGTTTGGAATAATCTTATCAATTACCAATTCAATAAAGTGAGACTTATATCTATCTAGAGGAGTAATAGCAGCCAAATCAAAGAGCTCTCCATCTACTCTCACCTGCATAAATCCCTTCTTTGTTAAACTCTCAAAAAGATCTCTATAATGCCCTTTACGCCCTTTTACAAGAGGAGCAAGTAAAAGTGAGCGCTGCTCTTTATACTCATCCATTATAAATGAGACAATCTGAGTATCGGTATATTTAACCATCTCTTCACCAGTAACAGGCGAGTATGCCTTACCTGCACGGGCATAAAGAAGTCTTAAAAAATCATATATCTCGGTAATTGTTCCTACTGTAGATCTTGGGTTTTTTCCTGTTGTCTTCTGCTCAATTGCTATAATAGGGTTTAAGCCAGTAATGCTATCTACATCTGGCCTTTCAAGAGCACCCATAAATTGGCGAGCATAGGCCGAAAGTGTATCCATATACCTCCTCTGCCCCTCGGCAAAAATAGTATCAAAAGCAAGCGAAGACTTACCACTCCCGCTAAGGCCGGTAATCACTACAAGTTTACCTGTTGGAATTGATACATTTATGTTTTTAAGATTGTGAACTCTTGCTCCTGCTATTTCTATGCTCATTTTGTCATTTACTCAACACTTCTAATTATTAGTTTCTCAATAATTATAGGTTAGTTTATTGGTGATTACTGTTTAGATTCTCTAAATCCTTTTATTGGAACTTGAACCACATAAGTGCGATTTTGGCGATTCTCTAGTTGATTGGCTCTTATCCATTGATTATAAATCTTTAATAGTTTGAAGTTTGTGTTGTGCTTTGCTGCAAATTCAGACCAATTTGAAACCGCCCCCTTTACTTCTACTTCATAATACTCAAGTTCTGGGTAAAGATCTTCTTCTGATAGATTAAAACCATACTTCTCTCTATTGTTGAGTAGCGTTTTAAATGCAATAGCACGAAAAACGTAACGCCCTGTCTCTTCTACAAATTGAGTATCGTAATAATTGGTTTTTGATTGAATATCCATTCTATAGCGAATATTCTTAAATCCTGTATTGTAAGATGCTGCAGCCATTGTCCAAGATCCAAACTCTTTATATGCTTTTTTGAAATATGCTGCGGCAGCTCTGGTAGATTTTTCTATATGGTAGCGTTCGTCTACTTCGGTATCTACAATAAGACCATATTCCTTAGCTGTGCCGGCAAGAAACTGCCAATAACCGGCTGCGTTTGCAGGAGATACCACAGGCTGCAGGCCACTCTCTGCTATGCATATATAATATAAATCTTCGGGCACTCCCTCTTCTTTTAAAACTCTCTTGATTGTTTTGCCATATCTATTATCTAGTTGCATAATATAGATCATGGTACCATGAAAAAAGCTTAGCCCGGTAACTTCTCTCTTAAGAGATTCCCTCACATCGAAATACTCAAGAGGTACCTTCTCTTCTGCAAAAGAGGCCTCGGTAGGAATAGGAGGAATTCTTATATCTTGAAAAAATTGATTTGTTGTATCTTTCGAAAACCACCCATTACCTCTAAATGAAGAGGAGATCTCGCCAGAATCTGCACTAGAGCAAAAAGATAATAACGGAACCAGAATTACTATAAATCGATTAAATAAAAATTTCATATATAAATTCAACTGTGAGTGATTAGTAAAAGATTAATTATAAAGAGAAGTTACGGCTAATAGCAAGTGCTTGCAAAGCTACTCGTAGCGTAAAAATGGATTTGATGCCAACTCCTTACCAATTGTAGTGTAGGGGCCATGGCCTGGATAAACCCTAAAGTCATCTCCTAGTTTAACTATTTTATTTAACAAGCTGTCCATTAGTTGGTCGTAGTCTCCGCCTGGTAAATCTGTGCGGCCAATACTTCCCGAGAAAAGTGCGTCTCCAGTAATCACAATTTTATCTTGAGCATTATAGAACGATACTCCACCGCGTGTATGCCCTGGGGTATACATTACAGTCAAATGAGAGTTGCCAAAGTCAAGAACATCTCCCTCTTCAATATCAATAGTATCTAAAGGAGGCTGTTCTATATTATACCCAAACATTTCACTTTGTACCAATGCTCTTTCTAAATGAGGTTTATCAAACGGGTGAATATAAGTTTTAATAGACCATCTTTTAGCAACAAATGCATTCCCCATTATATGATCGAAATGGCCGTGAGTATTAAGTAGCTTTACTGGCGTGAGGCTATTTTCTTCAATAAATTTTTCTAATCTCTCTTTCTCGCCATTGGTGTGGCACCCTGGGTCTATAATTACACACTCGTTAGTAGTGTCCCAAAGCACATATGTGCACTCACGTAAATCGTTAAAATAAAAGGTTTTTATCTGTATCATCTTAAATTAATTATCTAGTTAAATAATTGTCAATATTTTATCTTTACTTACTTATAATAGTATTATTAGAATAGTAGCTACTTACCAGCTATTCCTTCCAACATAGGAACAAACTTATAGTGCCCATGTTCACTCTTTTCAAAATCTGTCTCTGATAGCCTATCTATAACTACCATTTTTTGGGTCTGTTCTCCAACAGGAATAACCATTCTACCGCCAACAGAGAGCTGCTTAAGCAACTCATTAGGTATCTCTGGCGCACCACATGTTATTACAATTCCCTTAAAGGGAGCAAATTGAGGCAATCCTGCAAAGCCATCGCCATGAAATAATAAGGGAGAGTGGTATTCCAACCTTATTAAGTTTTTTTGACCTAGCATATATAAAGATTTTTGCCGCTCAATACTATATACCCTATAGCCAAGTTCTGCTAGAATTGCTGTTTGATATGCACAACCTGTACCAATTTCAAGAACTCGCTCAAATTTATTCACTTTTAGTTGCAACAGGTGGCTTTGCATAGCAACTGTAAAGGGTTGAGAAATAGTTTGTTTTACCCCAATTGGCAAAGGTTTATCTAAGTATGCCAAATGGTCTAACCCATACTCTACAAACATATGCCTTGGCACCCTGTTCATAGCCTCTATAACTCTTTTATCGAAGTCAAATTTTGCAGAAAGTTGAGCTATAAGCTGCTTTCTCCTGCCTTTCTGTAGTAAACTGTCTAGCATTGGGCAAAATTACTAAAAGATTTTCTTAATTTTGCAGTGAACTCGAGAGACCTAAATTCAATTTATACTATGCATATCGCTATAGCCGGCAACATTGGCAGTGGTAAAACCACATTGACAAGACTTTTATCTAAACATTATAATTGGAATGCTAAATATGAATCGGTAGATATGAACCCATATCTTGCCGATTTTTATAACGACATGCAAAGGTGGTCTTTTAACCTGCAAATCTACTTTTTAAAAGAGCGATTCAAAGGAATAGTAGAGATAGAAAGAGAGAACAGCAATGTTATTCAAGATAGAACAATCTACGAAGATGCTCGTATTTTTGCACCCAACCTTCATTCATTGGGTTTAATGACCTCTCGTGATTTCGAAAACTACAACTCTTTGTTCGACCTTATGCTATCGCTTGTAAAGCCACCCGATTTAGTAATATACCTAAGATCTTCTATCCCCAATTTGGTATCGCAAATTCAAAAAAGAGGTCGTGAATATGAGAGTGGAATTAGAATAGATTACCTATCTGGCCTAAACGACAGATACGAAGAGTGGCTCGCTAGTTACAAAGATGGCCAGGTACTTATTGTAGATGTAGATAAAGTAAAGTTCGAAGATTACCCAGAACATCTTAGCCAAGTTATAGACCGCATAGATGCAATCCAAAACGGGCTTTTCTAAAACATCTACTTCAATATCTACTTAAGCAGCCCTGTTAGATCTCTTATTTGTTGTTTCGCAATTTTCCAGCGAGGAATATCTATTTTTGGGCCAATTACCTCTACAACTTTGGCTGCCACTATTGAGCCTACCTCTCCACAATCTTTTAGAGAAAGACCATGCGAGTGGGCAAATAAAAACCCAGCTGCATATGTGTCGCCAGCACCTGTTGCATCTATAGTATCGGCAGGCCATGCTTCAATATAATGATATTCATCTCCTTGCTTTAACATTGAACCGTCTTTCCCTATTTTTACAACAGCAATATCACATATCTTAGCTATCTCGTCTAACGCTTTTCTTGGTTCCATCTTTGTAAAGCTCTGAGCTTCTGTCTCGTTTGCAAAAACAATATCTACATAATTACTTACTATCTCAAGTAGAAAAGCATAATTACTCTCTACAACATTGTAGCTTGCCATATCAATAGATATTATCAATCCAGCCTGCTTTGCAAGCTCTACTGCCTTTCTAACTAAGTCTTGATTTTGAACAAGATAACCCTCTATATGAAAATAGTCATGCCCTTGAAACTGCTCTATAGAAAGATCTTTAGGCCCCATCTCTATAGATGCCCCTAGGTAAACAGCAAAGGTTCTCTCGGAGTTAGGTCCAGCAATAAATACCATTGCTCTTCCAGATGCGGCCTTGCCTTTAAAAAGAGTAGACTTTATTCCATTCCTTTCTAAGTCCGATTTAAAAAGAGAGCCCAACTCGTCATTCCCAACCTTTCCAATAAAAGTAGAAGGCATACCCAACACAGCAGTTGCTGTAATGGTATTTGCAGCTGAACCTCCAGCAACATACCGAACTCCCATAGGCTTCAAGGTTTCCCATATTTTTTCGCCGGTTTCCCTATCTACATGTTGCATACTACCTTTTGGTAGATTAAATCTAGATAGCAAAGATTCATCTTCTAATACAGCCAATATATCTGTAAGTGCGTTTCCTATTCCTAATATCGATTTCAAAATAATTACTTTATGCTGTAAATAACAATATATTAAATTTTTGGTTTTTCCGAAGCCAAATTAACCGCTTCCTGTGCAAGCACCGCCATGCTATTAATTAGAGGTACCGAAACCATCTCTTGAGTTAAAACAAGGGGAACCTCGGTACACCCTGCAATAATAAAGCGAGCGCCTCTTTTAACCAGAATAGCAGCAGCCTCTGTAAGTAATTTGGCAGGTTCTTTATGGTATCCTGCTTTAACTCCATTTTCGCCATAAATAGCCTCCATTACAATTGACTCCTGCTCTTGCTCTGTTGGTAAAACAGCCTCTAAGTTATATTTTTCTAAGTACTTTTGGTAAAGACCTGTTCTTATAGTTCCTGTAGTAGCCAAAATACCAACTGGCACTTTAGAAAACGAGGCATATTCGGCAGAACTAACAACTTCTTTACCAATATACTCGCAAGTAAGGTCTAACATATGCAAAATTGGGATAGAGATAGAGTCTATAATTTGAGGAATAAAGTAGTGGGCAGTATTACAAGGGATAAGAATCATGCTGGCTCCCGCTTTCTCCAACAAGATTGCTCCCTCTTTAAGCATAGCAAGTGGAGATTCTTCGCCATAAACAATATTGCGAGTACGGTCTGGAATTGCTGGGTTGCTATTAATTATCACATGAATATGATCTTGATCTTTTTTAGCTGGCGTTTTACTAATTATCAAACTATATAACGAAAGAGTCGCCTCTGGCCCCATCCCTCCAAGAATTCCTATTGTTTTACTCATTTTTTGTCTATCAAAGATTCAAATAATTACATCTTACAAAGTTCATATTTTTTTGTAGGTTTGCAAAAAATTTAACCAGATGACTATCTGTTATACTCTAGAGAGTTTTAATAATGCAATTTCTTACCTACCAATAGATTGTAAAATTGGATTTGTCCCAACTATGGGCGCTCTGCATAAAGGACATATCTCTCTTGTGCAAAAAGCGAAGGAACATACTAGCCATATAGTGGTTAGCATATTTGTGAACCCTACCCAGTTCAACAACTCTAACGATCTTGCTAGTTACCCTAGAACAATTCAAGAAGATTGCAACAAATTAGAAGAGGCAGGTGTGTCTATACTACTCATTCCTTCTGTAAAGGAGATATACCCCCATAAAGATGAAAGAATATTCGATTTAGCAGGGCTAGATACAACAGGAGAAGGGCCTAATAGGCCTGGCCATTTCAATGGGGTAGTTCAAGTAGTTTCAAGATTATTCGATATTGTAAAACCTAGTTTTGCGTTTTTTGGCGAAAAAGATTTTCAACAACTTGCAATCATAAAGCACATTACTAAAAAACTTAACTACCCAATAGAGATAATTGCATGCCCTACCATGCGAGAGAGCGATGGCCTAGCTATGAGCTCACGCAATATGATACTTACTCACGAACATAGAGCTGCCGCCCCATTAATATTTGAAGTTCTTAGTAAAGCGGCACAAATGGTATCGGCACAAAATTTGATTACCCCAAAAGAACTCTCGCACTGGGTAACGATTAAGATAAATGAAAACACTCTGCTTAAAGTAGAATATATCCAAGTTGTAGATGCCTTCACCCTCCAATTAGTTGAATCGTGGGAACATTCCACTAATATTCAACTATGTGCAGCAGTGCAGGCTGGTTCTGTAAGATTAATTGACAATATAAAATTAAAATAAGATGTTTCTAGAGATAATGAAGTCCAAGATACACCGTGCCCGTGTAACCGAAGCCAACTTACATTATATAGGCAGTGTAACAATAGACCAAGATCTTATTGATGCAGCAGGCCTCTATTCCAACGAAAAGGTATCTATTGTAAATATAAATAACGGAGAACGAATAGAGACATATGTGATAAAGGGAGAGAGGGGAAGTGGAAAGATAGGCATTAATGGTGCCGCTGCCCATAAATTTAGTGAAGGCGACCTTGTTATTATTATGTCATATGCACTAATGACACCTCAAGAGGCAAAAGTATTTAAACCATCTGTTATTTTTCCTGATTCCGATACAAACAAGCTAGTCTAATGAAAAAGCTCTATTCAGCTATAAAATATATACTTCTACTAGCAGTTGCAGCACTACTACTTTGGGCTTCGTTCCGTGGAGTTCACTGGAACGATTTTATTGCCGGACTCAAAAGTGCAAACTACTATTGGATAGCAACATCTATGACAGTTAGCGTGGGAGCGTTCTGGTTTAGAGCAATGCGATGGAGATTAATAATGATGCCTTTAGGCCTCAAAGTCAAACGAAAAGATGCCTGGAATGGAATAAATATAGGCTATATCACAAACTTTGCAATTCCTAGAGCAGGTGAGTTTGCTCGTTGTGGGGTTATTACAAAAAAAACAGGGCTACCATTTGAAACAGTAGCAGGTACAGTAGTTCTAGAAAGAAGTGTAGATCTTTTGTCGCTTATACTTGTGACTCTCTCTCTCTTTTTTTTCCAATGGGATAAGTTTGGATTTTTCATTAACAAAGAAATTGTAAAGAGTTTAGGAGATAGACTCTCCTTTAATATACTATGGATTGGAGTAGCAGTAGTATTTGCTATAGTTGTTTTCTTTTACATTGTCTATTACTTCCGAAAAACCAATCCACTATTTAGAAAAATTGCCAACATAGCAAAAGGAGTTATAACTGGTGTAATATCTGGATTTAAAATGCCACAAAAGTGGATGTTTCTCATTTACACTTTACTAATATGGCTATGCTATTGGCTCATGAGCTACACAACTATTATGGCTTTTCCTGCCGCAGCTGCCCACGGGCTTGGAGCCACCGATGCACTTTTCCTTATGGTTGTAGGTGGTCTAGGGTGGGTTATTCCTGTACAAGGGGGTATTGGAGCCTACCACTTTATTATTTCGCTTGCACTTGCCTCAGTTTATGCAATTGACCAAACTACAGGTGTTATTTTTGCCACAATATCACATGAATCACAAGCAATAACAATGCTTATATTTGGAACATTATCTTTAATCTCTTTTTACTTTCAAAAATCTAAGTAATTACTACATTAGATTCTTTCTTTTTTACTACTTTTGCTATTAACCACTCTTAATAGCAATGATTAATAAAAAGTCTTTCACCTCTCTATTTTCTGTAGCAGCTTTTTTACTGGCTATGCTTTTACTTCCTGCCCAAGTAGGTCTAGCTAAAGATACAATAAGAGCCACTAAATTAATTCCAGCAAATAAGATCTCCTATACCTCCGATGCCGATATTCCTTTTGGAAAAGAAGTTGATCTGTTTCTTATAATCTCTTCTTTTAACCCCGAAAGCAAGAAAACAACAGAATATATTGCCGATTTTGAAGGTCATTTAGCTGAATCTTATCCCAATAGTTTCAGAATACTTGTAGAAGATCTTGCTGCAAAAAATTTCTCTGAAGAGGCATGGATGTGGAAAGGGCGGGTAGAAAAAGTAATTAATAAGTATAAAAATAGAAACCTTAAAGCTATTATTGCCATTGGGCAAGAGGCTTGGGCAGCGCTTATATCGCAAAATGAAATCCCACCAAATGTGCCTATTTTTGGCTCTTTTATTAGTGCCAATGGAATAGAACTTCCCACAACTGCTGTAGATGAAACATGGGAAGCATATTGGATAAACTCTGCACGTAAAGCTAGAAGAAAAGCTCTTGCAGGGGGTAGTATTGTAAGTTATAGTGTTTACAAAAACATAGAACTTATATTATCATACTTTCCTAAAACCAAAAATATTGTAATAATCACAGACAACACATATGGGGGAGCTTCTCTAAAGGCTCACGTCAAGAGGTCTATAGACAAAATGCCTCAAGTGAATTATATCTTCCTAGATAGTCGTTTAGAGTACCTAGCACAACTTAAACAGAAAATAAATAAATTACCAGAAGAGAGCGTTTTGCTATTAGGCGCATGGAAAGTTAATAAAAATGGCCAGTTCTATTTACCAAATTCATTGGAAGACCTTACCTCTAGTAGACCAGATATCCCAGTATTTACATTAACTGGAACAGGCATAGAAAATGTAGCAATAGGTGGTTACATACCCCATTACTCACACTCTCCTGCCAATATTGCAAACCAAATAATTAGCTTCGAAAAAGGAGAATTAGATTCATTACGGTTTATTAACGATGGAGGGTTATATAGTTTCAACTTTAAGAAGATTAAAGAGTTTAATATTTCAGAGAAAACGCTTCCTTTACACAGCAGGCTCATTAATGTTTCGGATCCTAGAATTCAAACATACAAAAGCTACCTATATATAATTTCTATTATAGCAGTAATACTTTCGTTTTTTATAGTAGCTCTTTCTCTTTTATATAGCCGCAACAAACGACTCAGCCATAGATTAGAAAAAAATAGCAAAGAGCTTCTAGAGGCAAAAGAGATGGCAGAAGAGAGTGATAGGCTAAAAAGTGCTTTTCTAGCAAATATGAGTCACGAAATTCGAACTCCTTTGAATTCAATTGTTGGGTTTTCCAACCTGCTAACACAAGATGATTTCCCTAACCAAGAGAGACAGAAAGTAAGTAAAATAATTGCTCAAAATTCCGAGCTATTACTTACTTTAATTACCGATATACTTGACATCTCTGGCCTTGAAACTGGGAAAATGATGTTCCTTTTAAAAGAGGCCAACGTTAACGACATTTGCAAGCAAGTTATGGCTACCACTAGCTATATGCAAAAAAAGGAAATTGAGTATCTATTTTTACCCGGGAGAGAAGAGCTAAGGTTTAAAACAGACGTTCACAGGCTATCGCAGGTACTTCTAAATCTAATTACAAATTCAAATAAATTTACAGACAAAGGCTCTATTACACTTGCCTACGAAGTACAAGATAATAAGACAATCCTATTTTCTGTAACCGATACAGGAGTAGGTATCCCGGTAGATAAACACAACAAACTGTTCGAGAGATTTGGGAAACTAGACACTTTCAAACAAGGTAACGGGCTAGGTTTGGCAATCTCTAAGCAAATTATTACTCGCCTAGGTGGAACTATATGGATAGACCCCACTTACACAAAGGGTGCGAGGTTTTATTTTACGCATCCTATATAGCGTAAAGGAATTATTACTTACATTTTATAACCTTCTAAGAACAGCTCACAGTAACAGTTTGCTGTTTTTTTTTGCCTATTTAAAACCGTAAATCCCGCTCATTTGTAACCATATTTATGAGATTACCTCGGTTTGCTTTGTAATTTGGGATTACAAATTGTGTGGTGTGGCTAATTCTAGGAAATAATTTCTAATTTTGGGCATGAAAACGATTGTAGAAATTTGTGCTGGCTCTTTAGAGAGTTGCATTGCGGCAAGAGATGGAGGGGCTAAAAGAGTTGAGCTTTGTAGTGCGCTCAGTTTAGGTGGAATTACTCCTAGTTATGGAGTTATTGCTCTAGCCAAAAAGGAGACGGAATTAGAGATAAATGTTCTAATAAGACCAAGGCAGGGTGATTTTCTCTACAACAGAGAAGAGATGGAGGTAATGAAGAGAGATATTGAAGAGTGTGCCCGTCTTAAAGTAGCTGGAGTAGTTTTTGGTGCACTAGACAAATATGGAAATATTGACTTAGAGTTCTGCAAACCATTGGCTCAGCTTACTAAATCACTTGGTCTCTCTTTTACTTTCCATAGAGCAATTGACCGCAGCGCAAACATCTTGAAATCTGTAGAGGAAGTAATCTCGCTTGGTGCCCAAAGAATATTAACCTCTGGCGGAGCAGCAACCGCTTTAGAAGGGCTCCCTGTCATAAAACAAATGGCATCAATAGCCGCCGGCAGAATCGTAATAATGCCCGGCTCTGGCATAAACGCCACAAACATTGTGCAAATAGTACAAGGAATATCCCAAGCAACTAGCAATAAATGGCCTGCCGAGGTTCATTTTTCGGCTTCACAAGAGGTTCCTTCTTTATCTACACACAAAACTGCACTCTCTTTCACCCCCGCAGAGCTAGGCGGAGACTACACCAACTCGGTAACATCTGTTCAAAAAGTAAAAGAGGCAATAGAAGCACTCTCAAAAAACAACCTTTGAGTCACTTCAGCAATTTTAACTTTAGATAAACCAACTAATATTCAATAATAATTCTCAATTACAACATGAAACAACAGGGATCCTTTATATGGGCTGGCTTGATTGCGCTTTTCGCAGCCATTCTTGTTTACTCTCCAACTCACCAGCTATTTATAGGCGCAACTAGTGCCCACCCCTATTTAATGGCATTTATAAAATTTGCTATTCTCTCAATAATGGGTGAATTTTTAGCAATGCGGCTAGTTAACGGTAAGTGGCAAGCAGTTAAAGGAATTCTTCCAAAAATGTTAGTGTGGGGTCTTCTAGGGATTACTATAGTTCTAATGTTTGCATTATACACTGGCGGAATAGATAGCGCAGCAGCTAAAGGCCTCATTTATACCGGTTATCCGCAAATTAAAATTTTACGAGCATTTTACATCTCGGCAATCATGAACCTAACCTTTGGCCCCGTGTTTATGGCAGCCCACCGCATAACCGACACATGGATAGACGCAAAGTTTTCAGGCAACAAAATCTCTGTTTCACAAACAATTTCAACAATTGATTGGAGCACTTTCATGAAATTCGTAGTAGGCAAAACCATTCCACTATTCTGGATACCCGCCCACACCATAACCTTTTTGCTTCCAGACCAATACAAAGTAATCTTTGCCGCCTCACTCTCAATCTTATTAGGGCTTATCCTCACGTTCGCAAAGAAAAGATAATTCATCGCCGTGGTTTCAATGCTATAAAGCAAAAGCCAGAGTCCATAAAAATGATTCTGACTTTTTATCTAATTGTCAATAATTGCTTTGTTAATTTATTATATAATCTCTTTTTAACAGCGAAGAGATCATTTCTTCTAATACGTCATAATTATGAGCATCCGTTCTAAAGTGAGAGAACACAACGTTGCCTTAATGTTTATTCCTAAGTAAACAAAGTATTTTTCCTACTGTCTTTATAGAAATGTTTTGAGTTTTTGCAATCTGTTCGTATTTAAGATTCTCTACCCTGCTTAAAGAAAAAGTAGATTTAACAGTTTGCGGCATTTTTTAAGTAGTGCCTGCAAAAAGATCTTGTCTTATGATAATTATAAACATAGATCTGCTCGAAAGCAGATCTATAATTACTATCTATATTATCATTGTTCCTCAAAAACTCAGATTATTTTTTCTCTGCTTTGTAGGCTTCGGCTTCTTTTATAAGATGTTTGAAAATGCCTAAAAATGTGTCAATGTTCTTTGAAGTGAAACCTTCTGGATGAAACTGTACTCCAAAAACGCGAGTGCTGCCCTCTTTTTCCATAGCTTCAATAATTCCATCTTCACTATATGCAGTTGCTTTATAACCAGGAGCTACATCTTTAACAGCTTGGTGGTGATATGAGTTAACTGCAACCTTATCAAGACCAGTTTGTTTATTAAGCAAAGATCCTTTTTCAATGTTAATAGTATGAGTTCCATAATTGCTTGGAGCTTTTTGGTTGTGCTTCACATTAGAACCTTTAACTTGAGATGGAATATCTTGGTATAGAGATCCGCCAAAAGCAACATTTAATAGCTGATGACCTCTGCAAATACCTAATAGCGGCATATTTCGGCCTACTGCCATTCTAATTAGAGCAATATCGAAAGCATCTCTTTCTGGAACAATTGTTCCCATTGCGTTAACAGGCTGCTCGCCAAACCATTTTAGTGGATCTATATCTTCTCCACCGGTCATAATTACACCATCTACCCTATCTAGCATAGCTGCAAGCAATTCAGGATCTGATGTAAGTGGAATTACCATGGGAACCCCACCAGCACGAATAACAGATTCTACGTAAGTAAGTGGTGCCGAGGTAGAAGAACCCTCTCCCCAACCCGAAGATATACCAATAACAGGCTTTTTGCTACCCTGCGCTAACAGAGAGATTGTCAAAAGCAAAGTGAACGCAAATGTTAAAAATCTTTTTGTCATAATAGATTGTATGAATATTTTAAAATTGAATATGTATTTATAAAAATTGAACTCAATACTTATTGCAAAATGTTATTATATAGATATTAATACTTAATTAACAGCTAATTAATGCTTGTGATTAATTTTAGTATAATGACAAATATAATCATTTATCATTAACCAAATTTCAAGTGGTTTTATTTCACTTTTGTCCAAATGCCAAAATTCTCGGTATAGCCATACCCCATATCTAAGCCAACACACTTACCCGCCTTATCAAACTCAAACTCGGCCGTAAAGTTGGCACCACCCATACGGAATTTGAATTCATTGCCGTTTTTGTGAGTTAATTTACTCTTCCAGCCCTTAGGGCCAACAGTAATAAATAAATCTCCATTTTCCATAGCTACAGTTGCCTGGCCAAACAACTCACCTTTATCGTATACGCCTACTAATTTATTAAGAGAAGGTGCCGAGGTTTTTACTATTTCGGCCTCTTTTTTATCTTTCTTTTTTTGGCTTACACGCTCTTCTTCTAGAAACTCTTGAAAATACTTAGCGTTGTAATCCTTATCTGGATAGCCCTTATAAAGTTCTATTATTCTGCGCATAATAGCATATCTGGGCAAAGCAGGAGCCTCTGAATTAACCAATATCACAAAACCAAGATCTAACTCTGGAACAAATGCAACTAAAGTGGTGAATCCCCAAGTAGTCCCTGTGTGAAAATAAAGACGATAACGGCTATTTTGCTCTACAAACCAGCAATGCGCATAAAGAGTTGTTTTTGCAGAGTCTTGAGATACAATAGTTTGTCCTTTACGTAAATACTCCATCTGTTTTTTCGCAATAACCTGCTTGCCATCTACCATTCCTTTATTTAAATGGAAGAGAGTATATTTTGCCATATCGTTTGCAGTAGAACTAATAGAACCAGCAGGGCCAATAACAGTGAGCCAGTTCAAAGCTTGCTCTTGGGCGCCAAGCAAAGGATTCACATAAATAGAGTCTACCCAAGTGCTATCTGTAAGGGCTGCACCTTTCATATATGTAAACTCATGAGGAGTAGCAACATTTTTAAAAGCAGCAAACTCATCGCCCGTAACTCGGCTATCATTCATTCCTAATGGCTGAAAGATTCTCTCACGCACATTATCTTCCCAGCTCTTGCCGGTAAGCTTCTCAATAATTTTGGCCGCAATTATGAACGTAATATTATTGTATTCATATGCACCTCTAAAGCTATATTTGGGTTTAAGCGCCGGAAGCATGCTATAAATATCTTCCCTATCGTAACCCATGTTGGGAATGTAAGTTCCCAGCTGCCCTTGCAGGCCAGTATGGTGAGTCATAATATCCTTAACCTGTAAGTTCTCTTCTACCCATTTATCATACCATTTAAAATCGGGCAAAATATTTTTCACAGTGTCGTCCCAAGAAATTTTATCCTCGGCAACCAACGAAGCCATTACCGCAGCAGTAAACGATTTAGAAACCGAACCTATTTGAAACATAGTATTCGCATCTACAGGTTCGCTCTTCCCCATCTCCTTTACCCCAAAACCGTTGGAATAGATCATTTTCCCATCTTTAACAACAGCAAATGCCATTCCTGGTATTTTCCATTGCTCTTTAATTTCCTTTAAATAATCGGTAGTTTTTTTAACAATTGCCTCATTGTCTTGGGCAAAAATGGGCATTGAAGCCACAAAAAAGAGTAGCAAAACTGCTCCAAAGAATTTTCTCATTTTGATTAAGTTTATATTTTTAAAGTCAAGTAAATTCTAAATAATGTCAAGCATAAAGCAAAGATATAGCCATAGACAAAGTACAAATATAATAAAATGGCAATGCAAATTGTTATATTTGCCATAGTATAATTAGATCTCAGTAGATTAAAGTAGATATTCACCAGATTGTTGATAACTCAATAAAAATATGGCAAAAATAAAAAAAGCATGGTTCTGCACCTCTTGTGGTAACGAAGCCTCAAAATGGTTGGGCCAATGCCCTGCTTGCGGCGAATGGAACACACTTGTAGAAGAGATAATTAGCAAAGATACTAGCGCTACAGGTGCCCGCTCAATTAGCTTTTTGCCCACATCCAATCCCAAACCACAACCACTCTCGGAAATTACCTTTTCTAACGAGCAGAGAATCTCTCTTGGTAACGAAGAGTTAGACAGAATTCTAGGTGGTGGCCTTGTCCCGGGCTCTATGGTCTTAATAGGCGGCGAACCTGGGATAGGAAAATCTACACTTGCGCTACAAATTCCTCTGCATACTCCCTCTTTACAAACACTTTACGTATCGGGAGAAGAGAGCCCAAGGCAAATTAAATTACGTGGGCAGAGGCTTGGGGGGCAACATGAAAATTGCTTTATTTTAAGCGAAACCCTGCTAGAAAATATCTTAAACAGAGCCAAAGAGAGCCAGCCCCATCTAATTATAGTAGACTCAATTCAAACAATTTACTCCCAAACACTAGAGAGTTCGCCAGGCTCTGTATCTCAAGTTCGCGAAAGTGCAGCAATGTTGCTCAAATATGCGAAAGAGACAAATACTCCAGTAATTTTGATTGGCCATATCACAAAAGATGGCTCTATTGCCGGGCCTAAAATACTAGAACACATTGTAGACGTAGTATTACAGTTCGAGGGCGACACCCGCCACTCCTACCGCATTTTGCGCAGCATCAAGAACCGTTTTGGGTCTACTGCCGAGTTAGCTATTTTTGAAATGATAAACACTGGCCTTCGCGAAGTGAGTAACCCCTCAGAAATGCTAATACCAATGCATTCCGAGAATCTCTCGGGTATAGCAGTAGCAGCAATGTTAGAC
>CAZHHY010000012.1:220-19904 GCA_964532375.1 uncultured Muribaculaceae bacterium | reverse complement strand
AGCATTAAAATCTGAACCACCTTTACCACCACCCATAGGAAGTGTAGTAAGTGCGTTTTTGAATGTCTGTTCAAAACCTAAGAATTTAAGAATAGAAGGTGTAACAGAAGGGTGAAAACGGAACCCACCTTTGTATGGGCCTATTGCATTGTTAAATTGTACCCTGTAACCAAGGTTGGTATGAACCTCACCTTTGTCGTCTTGCCAGGTAACTCTAAAAGTAAAAATACGATCGGGTTCTACAATCATTTCAATAATTTTTGCTTTTTCAAATTCTGGGTGCTGATTGTAAATTGGCTCAATCGACTCTAGAACTTCGTGTACTGCTTGTAAATACTCTTTTTCATGACCATATTTCCTTTCAAGGTCGGCCATAATTTCGGCTACTTTCATAATGATAAAAAATTTATAATGTTTGGTATGTTAATATATACTAATTTATTTTACTTCCCATGTTGCACCACTGTGTAACAACTCATCTACATTGTGAATTTGGGCATGCTCCATTGCGTCTATTACTTGATCGCGAACGTTATCGTCATAAGTTTTGTCTTTAACAGCTCTAATAACGCCCAAAGCCACTGGCAATTCCGGATATTTCATATCTATGAGCATTGCGTGAATTCCAGGATTATCCATGTGTGCGTCATGAACTAGCAAATCGCTCTCTTTGATTCCGTTTTGGCCAATTACTACAGATTTGATAGTATAGCCATCTAAGATAAGCCCTTTATCTCTCTCTTTTCCGTAGATCATTGGTTCTCCATGCCTTAAAGTAATTGTTCTATCGGCACGAACATCTTTATCTGTTACCAATGCGTGAGTTCTATCGTTAAAAATAACACAGTTAACCAGCATTTCTACAACAGCAGTACCATCGTGCTGGGCAGACTGAAGCATTATCTCTTGCGTCAATTTTAGCTCGACATCTACACTACGTGCAAAAAATGTACCCCTTGCCCCTAACACCAATGCTCCTGGGTTAAATGGGTGCTCTACCGTGCCATAAGGAGAGGTTTTAGTAACCATCCCTAATTTTGAAGTAGGAGAATATTGACCTTTGGTAAGGCCATATATTTGATTGTTAAATAGAACTATATTTATGTCTATATTTCTTCTTATTGCATGAATAAAGTGGTTACCACCAATTGCGAGGGCATCGCCATCGCCAGTTATTTGCCATACTGTTAGAGTTGGATTTGCAACTTTAATACCGGTTGCTATTGCCGAAGCTCTCCCATGGATTCCATGGAAACCATAAGTTTCCATATAATATGGAAAGCGAGACGAGCATCCGATTCCCGAAACAAATACAAATCTCTCCTTGGTGTAGTTAAGAGATTCACAAATATCTGGCATAGCTCTTTGAATACTAGCCAAAATGGCATGATCGCCGCAACCCGGACACCATTTTACTTCTTGGGTGCTTTTAAAATCTTGTGGAGTGTATTTCATATCCTTAGAATTTCGGGGGTTATTATAAAATTTTATTTACAGCGTCTACTATCTCTTTAACCATAAATGGTTGACCCTGAATTTTATTAAATTGATAATATTTGTATTGACAATGCTGCGTCTTTAGATAATTTGCAAATTGCCCACTATTAAGCTCGCAAACTAACAGCTTTTTAAATTTTGAGAGTACTTCACAACTATTCTTTGGTAGAGGGAAAATATAATCAAAATGGCAAAGGCTTACTTTTTTACCTTCGCTTTGCAACTCCTTAACAGCAGTATATAGATGGCCATAAGTACCACCCCATCCAATCACAAGAAGATCTCCGCTATCTTCTCCCATCACTTCTTGATTGGGAATATAGTTAGCCATTCTAGCAACTTTCTCTGCTCTTTCGGCTACCATTTTTTCGTGATTAAGAGGGTCAGATGAAACACCACCTTGGTGAGTTTTTTCAAGACCTCCTATCCTATGCTCAAGCCCTTTTGTTCCTGGCAAAGCCCAACGTCTTGCAAGTGTCTCTTCATTACGTTTGTAAGGCCAAAAAGGAGAATCTTCGGTTTCGGTTACAATAGGCGGGTGAATCTCTGGATAGTCTTTCATTGAAGGAATTCTCCATGGCTCAGAGCCATTTCCAAGAAAACCCTCGGATAACATTAATACTGGCATCATATGCTCTAGAGCAAATTTTGCCGAGTAAAAAGCTGCATCAAAGCAATGAGATGGCGAGCGAGCTGCTATAACAGCTATAGGGCATTCCCCATTTCTTCCATACAAAGCCTGGTTTAAATCTGTTTGTTCTGTTTTGGTAGGGATACCAGTAGATGGGCCACCCCTTTGAACATCTATCACAACAAGAGGTAACTCAGTTATCATAGCAAGGCCTAAAGCTTCTGACTTTAGAGAAAGTCCTGGCCCAGAAGTAGTTGTAACTGCCAAATTACCTACATATGCTGCTCCTATAGAAGTACAAATACCAGCTATCTCGTCTTCACACTGCAAAGTTTTAACGTTCAGGTCTTTTCTTAAAGCTAACTCCTCTAGTATGCTAGTTGCAGGAGTGATTGGGTAAGAACCACAAAAAAGAGGAAGTCCCGATTTTTCTGAAGCTGCTAATAACCCCCAAGCAGTAGCTTGGTTACCATTGATATATCTGTATGTGCCTTTTTCTTGTTTTGCTGGTGCTATCTTGTAGGTATTAGGAATTGCATGAACATTCCCCGCATAATTAAAGCCATCTCTAAGAACCTTTTTATTGGCCTCTGCAATATCTGGTTTTTTTCTAAACTTGTTATCTAGATACTCTTCGGTAGTGTCTAGTGGCCTGTTAAACATATAGTAACAAACTCCTAGCGTGAAAATATTTTTAGATCTAACAATTGTCTTAGCATCTAACCCACTATCTTTTAAGCTCTCTTTTGTGAGAGTAGTAATTGGAGCAAAAATAATATGTCTATCTTGAATATTGAGTTCCTTTATTGGATCATCAGTTTTAAATCCTGCTCTTTTAATACCTTTTTCGTCGAAGGTATCTGAGTCTAGAATTATTGTTGCCGATGGTTTTGCCCATTTTGCGTTAGATTTAAGTGCAGCAGGATTCATTGCTACCAATACATCGCATAAATCACCAGGAGTAAGGATTTTTCCACTCCCAATATTCACTTGAAAACCAGAAACTCCAGAAACAGTACCTTGAGGCGCACGTATCTCTGCCGGATAGTCTGGAAATGTAGATATATCGTTACCAAAAAGGGCAGATGCATCTGCAAAAAGAGTTCCGGTAAGTTGCATACCGTCTCCTGAATCACCTGTAAATCTAATTACAACTTCCTTAGTGTCAATAACTTTGTGTTGCATACAGTTTTGTTTTATTTAGCTGGTGTGCTATTATTTAATATAAAAGACAATTTACAAATGTAGTTAATATTCTAATTCGAAAAGTAATTTCAAAATAAATTCTAATTTAATACTGTAAAGCACTCATTCGTGTAATATTTTAAGGATACAAGATTTATCTGCTTATGAATAGTCAAATATACTGCCATTTGAACATAATACCAAAGTCTATCTGTTATTATTGTATATTTAGTTGTTTTTAAACTTATCATAGGCTTTTTGTGTTATATTTTTTTAGATTATTTATATATTTATATATTTGCATTAATTAGAGAAAAATGGCAATCATTAGAAAATTAAACGGAATAACACCAAAGATAGGGAAAAACTGCTTTATTGCCGAAAATGCAGCAATTATTGGTGATGTCATTATTGGCGACGATTGTAGCATTTGGTACGGAGCTGTTCTTAGAGGAGATGTCAACCCAATAAGAATAGGTAACAGAGTAAATATTCAAGATGGAGCAGTGCTTCACACTCTTCACAAAAAATCTATTGCTCAAGTGGGAAACGATGTCTCTGTTGGTCATAATGCAATTATCCATGGAGCCAAAGTTGGAAATAATGTGTTAGTAGGTATGGGTGCAATTTTAATGGATAATGCAGTTATTCCAGATAATACTATTATAGCAGCAGGTGCAGTTGTGTTAAGTAATGAAGTTTTAGAGCCAGGAATATATGCTGGCATACCTGCAAAGAAAGTCAAGGAAGGCTCTGCTCAAATTGGAGAATCTGCCCGCAAAAATGCCCAAGGGTATATGATGTATAAAGAGTGGTTTCTCAAAGATTACGAAGAAGCCCCTTCATCTGAAGTTTTTGTAGAAGAGATCGAAAAAATACAATCAACCAAATAATTAAAAATACAAATGAAAAAAATCTTACTAGTGGCTGTTGCTGCAATTCTATTTGCTTGCACGCCAAAACATGATGGCTACACTATTACCGGTACTATATCTGGTGAAGGAATTAGTGAAGGTAGTGCCTACCTATCAAATTTCTCAAGAGTAGACCCAATTAAAGACACTGCCGAATTTAAAAATGGCAAATTTGTCTTTACAGGAAAAGTAACAACTCCAGAAAATTACGCTATTACAATTGAAGGCATGGATGGCAGAATAATCTTCTTTCTTGAAAACTCAAGTATAGAAATTAAAGCCGAGATGGGTAACTTTGCACAAGCTCAAGTTACAGGTGGCGCTACAAACGACTTGATAACAGCTTTAAACAATAGCAAGAAAGAAATTGAAATTAGAGACAATCTAGATTCTCTTAAAGCAGAATTCTATGTAGGAACTACAACTCAAGAAAGAAAAGATGAGATTCTTGCAATTTACGACGCCGCTCAAAAAAAGATGGAAAAGCTTGACAATGACTTCTTCGCTGCAAACCCAACTTCTTTTTTCACGGTTACACAGTTAATTCAACAAGTAGAAGAGATGCCACTTGCAGAGATGGAGGCAAAAGTTGCACAATTCGAAGCCCTGCCTCAATTTGCTGGGAACCGTTATATAACAGAGATTAAAGAAGCAATCGCTACTTTAAAAACTCTAGAACCAGGTATGGTTGCTCCTGAGTTTACTCTTAACACTCCAGAAGGAAACCCAGTATCTCTTTCAAGTGTATATTCTCAAAACAAACTTACTATGATTGATTTCTGGGCAGGTTGGTGCTCTCCTTGTCGTGCGTTTAACCCACATTTGGTAGAGATTTACAACAAATATAACAAAGATGGCTTTGGAGTTTTCGGAGTATCTTTTGACAGAGACGAAGAGGTTTGGAAAAGTGCAATTAAAGACGACAAGCTTACTTGGACTCAAGTTTCAGATCTTAAGTTTTGGAACAGTATTCCTGCAAAAGAGTATTACGTAAAATCTATTCCTGCTAATATTTTTGTAGACCAAGAGGGTAAGATTATCAAAAGAAAAGTTGGACGTGACGAAATTGAATCATTCATCAAAGAGCAATTGGGGCTATAATCACTTATTGTTCTAATTCTTATCTAAATAAATTTAAAAGAGGCTCTCCAAATAGAGAGCCTCTTTTAATTTATTAGTAATATTCTAAACCTATAAGATACTAAAGGCAACTGTGAGCCCGGCCATTACAATTGAAACCATGCTCATGAGCTTAATAAGTATATTTAAAGATGGGCCCGAAGTATCTTTAAATGGGTCTCCAACTGTATCGCCAACAACGTTTGCTTTGTGAACAGCAGATCCTTTCCCACCAAAATTACCCTCTTCTACATATTTCTTAGCATTATCCCATGCACCCCCAGCATTAGCCATAAAGATTGCCAAGACAAAACCAGAGCCCAAACCTCCAATAAGAAGACCCATTACTCCCGAAACACCAAAAATAATACCAGTTATAATAGGAGCAGCAATTGCTAAGATAGAAGGAAACAACATTTCACGTTGAGCTCCACGGGTAGAAATTTCTACACATCTAGCATAATCTGGTTTCCCTGTACCATCCATAATTCCAGGTATTTCTCTGAATTGTCTTCTTACCTCTTCTACCATTTGTTGAGCAGCTCTACCCACTGCATTCATTGTAAGGCCACAGAATAAAAAGGACATTACAGAACCTAAAAATATTCCTGCCAACACTTTTGGGTTCATCAAGTTAACCTGGTAATAATCCATAAAATCTGGAATAGTGGCCTCGGCAACGTTAACCACACGGCCAGCAATAAGAATAGTATGAGTTCCAATATGGGCCAATCCTATCTTTACCTCTTCTATATATGAAGCAAGCAAAGCCAAGGCAGTAAGAGCCGCAGATCCAATTGCAAAGCCTTTTCCGGTTGCAGCAGTAGTGTTTCCAAGAGCATCTAAAACGTCGGTTCTTCTTCTTACTTCTGAATCTAAATTACTCATTTGAGCATTTCCACCTGCATTGTCTGCTATTGGACCATATGCATCGGTTGCGAGGGTAATTCCTAATGTAGATAGCATTCCAACAGCTGCTATACCAATCCCATATAAACCAAGGCTTAAATTATGCGCTGAGGTCATATTTGCAACATCAAAATTTATAGCAAACATAAAAGAGAGCATAATTGCAGCAGCAATTGTAAAGACGGGAATAGCTGTAGAGATCATTGCAGTTCCCACTCCTGCAATAATAACTGTGGCCGGGCCCGTTTTACCACTCTCGGCAATTCGTCTAGTAGGCTTATAAGAATGAGAAGTATAAAATTCAGTAGATTGCCCTATTATTATACCGGCAGCAAGCCCTGTTACTACAGAGAAAGAGATGCCTAGCCAATTTTCAATTTGTAATACATATAGAATTCCGAATGTGGCAATTGCAATTAGAAGCGAGCTGAAATTCACACCTCTTCCCAAAGAGCTAAGCAGTTCTTTCATGCCTGCATTCTCATCTGTCCTAACCATAAAAATACCTATAATTGAGAGTATTATCCCTACAGCAGCAATAAGCATAGGCGCAAAAATTGCTTTAGACTGCATAGCAGGGTCTATGTAAAATGCCGAAGCGCCTAATGCAGCAGTTGCAAGGATTGAACCACAGTAAGATTCATAAAGATCGGCACCCATACCGGCCACATCACCAACGTTGTCGCCAACATTATCGGCTATAGTAGCTGGGTTACGAGGGTCGTCTTCTGGAATGTCTGCCTCTATCTTTCCAACTAAGTCGGCACCTACATCGGCTGCCTTAGTATAAATACCACCTCCAACTCTGGCAAAAAGCGCTTGAGTAGAGGCTCCCATTCCAAAAGTAAGCATTGTGGTGGTGATAATAACCATTCGTTGGGAGTCAGAAATGCTCTCTACAAAGTAGTTAAGAATCAAGTACCAAATAGAAATGTCTAGTAACCCCAACCCTACTACAGTAAGACCCATAACAGCTCCAGAACGAAATGCTAATTTCAATCCACTATTGAGAGAGCGCATAGCTGCATTAGCTGTTCTTGCCGAGGCATAAGTGGCTGTTTTCATACCAATAAAACCTGCCAGACCAGAGAAAAACCCCCCAGTAATAAAAGCAAATGGCACCCATGGATTTTGAACTCCAAAGCCAAAAGCCAAAATCGCAAAGAAAACACTTAAAACCAAAAAGACAATTATAACAATTTTATATTGCTGCCTAAGATATGCCATTGCACCTTTTCGCACATGCGATGCTATCTCTTTCATTAAGTCTGTCCCTTCGCTCTCCTTCATCATTTCTCTAAAGAAATAGAGAGCAAAAGCGAGTGCTGCAATCGATGCTAATGGGACAATGTAAAATAATAATTGGGTCTCCATAATTTATCGTTTTAAAGTTAGGTTTGTCTATAAATTTACTTCTATAAAATATTCATCGGGAATTTCTGATACTATGCTTCTTGCAATTGCTTTTAAAACAATATTATTACCAGATGAATAGAATTGTGTATTACAGTAACAAGACTTATACAAATTTACTCCTAAAATGTTCTCTCTTGCATTTACATCAATAATATTATTTTGTTTTGCAATTTTATATAGGCGCCTAGCAACAGCAGGTGCTGGGTCTATAATTGTCACATTCTCGCCTGCAATTTTTTGAATTGAATCTTTTAAAAATGGATAGTGAGTACAGCCAAGCACTATACAATCGGCATTTTTTTCAATCATAGGAAGGATATACTGTTTAAGTAGCTCTTCTACATAAAACCCCGATACATTACCCGACTCTACCAAAGGAACAAGCCCAGTGCCTACTTTCTCTACTACTTGAACATTAGAGGCAAAAGTATTCAATGTGTTATTGTAAAGCGAGCCACCTAAGGTACCCTTAGTGGCCAAAACACCAATAACTCCAGTTTTAGTAAGAGCTGCTGCAGGTTTAACAGCTGGCTCCATCCCAATAAAAGGGATTGAGAATTTTTGTCTTAATGAGTCTATAGCAGCTGCAGTTGCGGTGTTACAAGCTATCACAATAATGGCCGCTCCCATTTGAATGAGATACTCAGATATCTTCTCTGCTCTCTCTATAATCTCTTGAACAGGCCTAGGACCATAGGGCGAATAGGCATTATCTGAGAAGTACAAAAAACTATGGCCGGGCAAGATTTTAATAGCCTCTTTCCAAACTGAGAGACCGCCTACACCAGAATCAAATATCCCAATAGATATGGTTTGCATGGGTTTTAACATAAAAAAAGTCGCTTCGGTTAGGAAGCGACAGTAAAGTTATAAAAAAAACTGTTATAGCATAGGCTGCTCACCCATTTGCTTAGGTTTTTTATCGGCAGGGATATTCATTGCTGCTTTTGCCAATGGTAAAACATCTGTACTAATCTCGGCATTAATAAAAGGAATAGAGCCAGCAGAGGTATCAAATATGTAAATCATTACTTTATCCTTACCAATTTGCTGAATCACATCGTTTGCTTTTTTAAATATCGGAGCAAAAAGAACTTGCTGCAACTGCTGGTACTCTTGAGAAGCAGTTTGCTGGTATTGTTGAATGCGTCCATCTAACTCTTGAAGTTCTTTAGTTTTAGATTCTAGAACTGCAGCAACCCAAGTAGCTTGCTTTTGATTATACTCATTGTACTTAATTTTAAACTCATTTTGAAGAGCTTGAAGTTCTGCCTCAAGTTCATTTGCGTGAGCTTCTAATTTAACTAGAGCGCTGTCTCTCTCTGGCATCAATGCTATAAGTTCCTGAGAATTTATATGCCCGAATTTAAGATTTTGTGCAACACCCATAGATGATGTTAGTACAAATAGAATTAATAGAATCTTTGATAAATGTTTCATATAGATAATTATTATTATTTAGTTTATTATTTAAGCCCCAATTTTCTTATAACTAATGGATTAAGATCTATCCTGGAATCTTTATAAATAACCCCCTGTAAGGAAGCAAGATCTATAACAATTAGGTAGCCATTCTCTTTTGCAACTTGGTCTATCGCTTTTTGTACAATCTCCATAATAGGCTCCATCAATTTCTTCGATTGTTCGGCCATTATTCCCTCTTGCCCAAAGATGTTTTGTTGTTTCTCTTTAACCGCTCTCTCTTTAGTAATTATCTCATTCTCTCTAGCCTCTCTCTGAACATTGCTTAACGTGAGTTTCTCGGCTTGGTAGCGTGTAAAAAGATCTTCTACAACCTTAACTTCATTTTGCATTTGAAGTTCATACTGGTTTTGCAACCTCTCTAATTGTTCTTTTGCCTGAACATATTCTGGAACTTCTGCCAAAATTGCTTCTGTATTTACATAACCTGTTGTTTGCCCTACGGCTGCTGTCGATATAGAAAGCATAATAACCGCAATAATTGCTATTTTTCTCATAACCGCAATTGTTTATATTTTAAAATTGTTGCCCTATTACAACGTGGAAGTTGCTTCCACCTCTCTTATTTTCTATTGAATTGTCAAAACCATACCCCCAATCTATCCCTAGCATTCCAACAATTGGTAGTAAAACTCTTACTCCAAAACCAGCCGATCTTTTAATAGAGAATGGGTTAAAATCTCTAATGTCTGACCAACTATTACCCCCCTCAAGAAATACAAGAGCATAAATTGTAGATTGAGGTTGAAGCACCAATGGGTATCTTAACTCTACAGTGAACTTATCATATACATTACCTGCGTAGCTATTGTTTTTACGAGGTGTGAGTGAATTATTAGAGTATCCTCTAAGGCCTATGGTTTCAGAACCATAAGTATTATAACCAGACATGCCGTCTCCTCCAAGAATAAAGCCCTCAAAAGGCGAATAGCCTAAGTCTCTGTTAAACAAGCCTAAATATCCAAAATTAGCTCTGGTCATTAATACTAAATCGCCAATGATTTTATTAAAAGTAGAGCTTTTAAATGTCCATTTATGGTACTCTATCCATTTATACCTTTCTGAATCTACCATACCCTTGTAATCTGTATCGGCAGATCTAAACAGCGAGTATGGAGGTGTAATTTGAAGCCCCACCTGGAAATCACTACCGCTCCTAGGGTAGATAGGTTGGTCTGTTGAGTTCCTCTGTAGCCTTATTTTCCAACTTATGTTATTTGAGATTCCATCTTTAAAAATAAAATAATAATCCCAATCTGTTAGCTTATAAGTTTGTGCACTTAGTTCATTGTATAATACGAATTGGTTGTCTGGCCATTTTAACCTAGTTCCTATACCTGCTGCAAGACCATACACCTCCATACTTTGACCAGTATTCTGGTAAAAATAGTAAGAGTTTGTTTGTCTAGTGTAATAAGAAGAGAAAGTAAATGAGGTAGGTTTGTTTCCAAAAAGCCAAGGTTCTGTAAAGCTGGCAGAAAGCGCAGTATAATATGTACCGTTAGTTTGAAACCTAATAGAGAGTTGCTGCCCATCACCAAGCGGAACTGGCCTCCAAGCTTTCTTTTTAAAGACATTACTTAGTGAAAAGTTATTGAAACTAATACCAAGCGTTCCTACGAAAGTGTTTCCACCCCAGCCACCAGCAATTTCAAACTGGCTATTGGATTTCTCCTCTACGTTATATGTTATGTCTACCGTGTTTGCAGCCTCATTTGGAACTATACTATAACCGCTGGGCGACATTAATTTCTCTGGATCGAAGTGCCCCATTGAAGAGAGTTCTCTTAAAGACCTCTCAAGGTAAGTTTGACTAAACAGATATCCTGGTCTAGTGTAAAGTTCGCGGCGTGCAACTTTTTCATTAGTTATGTTATTTCCGTTAATTACAATTCTATTAAATACTGCCGGCTTGCCTTCAAACATTCTCATCTCTACATCTACAGAATCTCCATCAATTGTTTTCTCTACAGGAAGCACTCTAAAGAAAAGATAGCCTTGGTCTCTATACATTTTGGAAATATTGCCATCTTCTGCGTCGAAAAGCCTTTTTTCCATTGAAACCACATCGTAGATATCTCCGGAACCTATTCTTAAAACACTATTAAGTTGTTCTTCTGCATACAAAGAGTTACCAGTCCATGTGATATCTCTAAAGTAATATCTATTACCCTCTTCAATTTCAAAGTCTATAGCTAGCCTCCCATCTTCTATATAATAGATTGAATCCTTAACAATTCTGGCATCTCTATAACCGTTTTCGCTATATTTTTGTAATAATAGCTTTTTGTCGTTTTCATACTCCTTCTCATTGAATTTCTTACTACTGAAGAAGTTTAGAATTCGCATATCTTTTGTTTTCTTCATTGCCGAGGCAAGCTTAGAATCTTTAAGATTGTTATTTCCAATAAAGTTTAACTTTTTAATTTTAACTCGGCTCTTTCGATTTACTTCAAAAGTAACCTTAACAGTATTTGTAAAAAGAGTGTCATCTTCTTGCTTAACAGAAACCTCGGTTTGCAAAAACCCTTTTTCTACGTAAAATTTCCTTATTATTTCAGACGAAGATGATAACACATAATTTGAAAGTTCCCCTCCTCTACGTAGCTTTAGCTTCTCGTCAAGATCTGATTTCTCGCCACTTCTTACTCCTTTAAACTCCCATCTAGAAACACGAGGCCGCTCTTGTAAGTAAAGGTTTAGATATACTGTGTCTTTTACTAATGAGTCAATATAAAAGGCTACATCAGAGAAAAAGCGCTGAGCCCATATCCTTTTAACTATTGCAGAGAGGTCGTCTCCAGGAATAGTAATTTCATCTCCAGGAGTGAGCCCTGTAAGAGAAATCATCTGTTCTTCTCCAAGATACTTTACTCCGGTTACAGATATACCACCAACAACATAAGTTTTTGGATTGTTATAATCTACAATAGTATTTCTGGTTAATGTTGTATCCTGCGCCGTGGCTATCCCAAAGGAAGACAGAACGAATAATAAAATAATCAGTGGTAATGATTTCATGTGCACTTTAAGACTGTAAAACTGCAAAGATAAATTTTTATTTGTATCCAATGTCCCTTTATTTGATTTTGTTAATCTGTTCTCCTGTCTTACCATACCTTCTTTCCCTTTCGGAGTAGATATCAAGAGCCCGTTTGAAGTCGTTTTTGCGAAAATCGGGCCAAAGAACATCTGTAAAATAAAACTCTGTATAAGCACACTGCCAAAGCATATAATTACTTATCCTTTGTTCTCCACTAGTTCTTATTAATAGATCTGGGTCTGGTATACCATGAGTACTAAGTAAAGTGTCAAAAAGTTGAGCCGAGAGTGGTTCATCTTGTTTTAACTCTCCCTTATTTACCTTCTCTATATATTTTTCTGCCGCTTGTAAAATATCCCATTTACCACTATAACTCAGAAACACAATAAGAGTTAACCCTATATTATTACAAGTTATACTTTCTAGCTCTGCTATTTTATTTAAAAGAGTTTCTGAAAGACGTGATGGATCGCCTATAACTAGGAACTTAATATTATTATCTAATAATGTCTTTCGTTCACCAATAATAGCGTCTATCATAAGTTCCATCAATCCATTTATCTCGTCTTGTGGCCGAGTCCAGTTCTCCTCTGAAAAAGCAAATAGACTTAAAAACTCTATTTTATGTTCGGCAGAAAACTCGGCAGCAGCCTTAACCGACTCTACCCCAGCCTTGTGCCCCTCTAATCTTTCTTGGCCTTTACGCTTGGCCCATCTTCCATTTCCATCCATTATAATGGAAACGTGTTTTGGAATTTTACTCATTCTTTAAATTTCTCTATAAGTCTAATAATTTCTTTTATCTGCGCCCCACATAAGTTTCTCTCTTAGCGCCCCAATAAAATTATCTCCATAAAAAGAGATATATCTTAGGTTGAACTTTGCCATAGTAATAGTAACAAGCTCACCAGTAGGTATGGTAAGAGACCTGTTGTCTAAGCTCACAATTGCCTCTTTTCTTCTAGATTCTACATACACCTCAATAATGGAGTCATCTGAAACTACAAGTGGCCTCACATTTAAGTTGTGAGGTGCAATTGGAGCTAATATTAGAGCCTTAACTCCAGGAAGAGCTATTGGCCCCCCTACGCTTAATGAATATGCGGTAGAGCCCGTAGGGCTAGAAAGCACTATTCCATCTGACCAATAAGGAGGTAGCATCATCCCATTAATTTTAACATGTACTGCTAACATAAATGGGTCTCGCCTTTGAAAAGAGACTTCATTTAGTGCATATTTACAAAATTCTTTGGGGATTGCATTAGATTCTACAGATAGAACTCCTCTCTCTCCAATTTGATAATTACCAGCAAAAAGCCGCTCTATCCACTCATCGCCTAAAACAGAATCTACGCTTGTAAGAAAGCCCAACCTTCCAAAGTTGATTCCAGCAACAGGAATATTTTTATCTTTAACTATAGTGAGTGATTCCAAAAAAGTGCCATCTCCACCAAAGCAAAGAAAGATATCTGTATTGGCAGATAGATCTTGATCACAAGTAAACATAGATCCATTAGGAATATTTCCCTTCTCATATTCATTCATGGACAAATAAAAAGGAGAATAGTATGAGAGCTCTGCACCCCTGTGAGACAACTCTTTAAGAATGTTAAAGAGTCTCTCTTTCCATTTATCACCAATTCTTCGAGCAAAAATTGCTATCTTCATTTTACAAGTAAAGTGTATTAATCGTCAAAATTAAATAAATTTGCAGCTATTATGACAAAACTGAGCGTAAATATAAACAAATTTGCCACACTACGTAATGCGAGAGGTGGCAACTTGCCCGATGTGCTCTTAGCAGCCAAAGAGTGCGAAAGATTCGGAGCACAAGGTATAACAGTACACCCAAGGCCAGACGAAAGACACATAAGGTACCAAGATGTGAGAGATTTAAAGCCAATTCTTACCACAGAGTTCAATATAGAGGGAAACCCTATAGATTCATTTATAAAGCTTGTTCTTGAAAATAGACCAGCTCAAGTTACTCTTGTTCCCGATGCTCACGATGCCATAACATCTAATAGTGGCTGGGATACAAAGAAGCACAAGGTGTTTTTAAAAGAAGTGTGCTCAATATTCAAAGCCCAGGGAATACGCACCTCTATTTTTTTAGACCCCAATTTAGAAATGGTTAAACATGCTGCAGATATAGGTTGCGACCGTATAGAATTGTATACCGAAGAGTATGCTGTGCAATACTCATTTGGTGAAAGAGAAATGGCTGTAGAGCCATATATTAAGGCAGCACAAGCGGCAATAGAATCTGGTTTAGGATTGAATGCTGGTCACGATTTAAATCTAGAAAACCTTGAATATTTCAATAAAAATGTTCCTGGAATTCTAGAGGTTTCTATAGGTCATGCCTTAGTTTGCGACGCAATTTATTTTGGGCTTGAAAACACCATTCAGTCCTATCTTAGGCAGTTAAAAATTTATTAATTATATTTGTACTTTAAATTAAAAAATAGAGATGAAAAAAGCATCAATTATCACAAATGTCATTCTTGGAGCAGCTGTTATTGTGCTGTTTATTTTACATTTTACCTCTAAACCTGGGTCGCACAGTGCATCAGAAACGCCTGCTGGAGACACCTCATTATCTGGAGGCATAGTCTATGTTCAAATAGACTCATTAATAAACCAGTACGACATGTTCAATGACTTAAGGTCTGAATTTGAGAACAAAGCACAAACTATTCAAAGCGATCTCAATAAAAGAGGAAGAACTTTGGAAAACGATGTTAAAGATTTTCAAACTAAAGTTCAGAAAGGGCTTATAACCCGCTCACAGGCCGAGGCTCAACAGCAGCAATTAGCAATGAGAGATCAAGAGCTTCAGGGCTACATCAGACAAAAGCAAGAGGAGATGAGCGAAGAAGAACAAGTACTTTACAGAAGAGTTTTTGATGCATTGCAATCATACATTAACAGAATGAACGAAGAGAAACAATACTCTCTTATTTTGAGTACTAATAACTCCTCTAATACTGTTCTTCAAGGAAATAAAGCACTTGACATTACATCATCTGTGGTTGCTGCCATGAATGACGAATACATTAAACAAAAATCTAAGTAGTAAAATAGAGATTGGGTGAAAATAGCACTATTATCTTGTTTCTACCCTTATCGAGGAGGAATTGCCCAGTTCAATGCAAATTTATTTTGCGAACTGGGCTTGTCTCATACTGTAAAAGCGTTTAACTTTAAAAGACAGTACCCAAACTTTTTATTCCCTGGGAAAAGTCAATTTGTTACCGAAGATGACAATGCTATACAAATAGATAGCACACCTGTTTTAGACACTATTAATCCTATCTCTTATTATAAGACGGTTCGGGCTATTGGTGAGTGGCAGCCAGATCTTGTAATTATGAGATATTGGATGTCTTTTTTTGCCCCATCTCAGGGCTACGTAGGAAGACACCTACTTAAACAGACAAAAGTTATTTCCATTCTAGACAATGTTGTGCCTCACGAAAGAAGGTTTTTTGACACTCCTTTTACTAACTATTTTTTAGAAGGCAACAGTGGTTTTGTTGTACTCTCTTCTGCTGTAGGAGAAGATCTTCTAAAACTCAAACCAAACGCTAATTTCACTACAATACCCCACCCTCTTTATAACCATTTTGGCGAAAAACTAGCGAAAATCTTTGCCGAAAAAGAGCTTAATTTAGAGCACGGGAAAAAAAATCTACTTTTTTTTGGATTAATAAGAGAGTACAAAGGGCTAGATATCTTAATTGACGCATTCTCTTCTCTGGATGAAAGCTATCAACTAATAATTGCAGGGGAACCATACGGTTCTTTTGATCTGTATCAAAACATGATTAACAATTCACCAGCAAGAGATAGAATAAAGATATTTACTAAATATATTAGCGACGCCCAGGTACCGTTATTTTTCTCGGCAGCAGATGTCACTGTCTTGCCGTACCGCACCGCAACACAAAGTGGAATAAGCGCTATCTCTTTTCACTTTAACGTTCCTCTTATTACTACAGATGTAGGTGGTTTAAAAGAGGCCATAGAAAAGTCGGGCACAGGAATTGTGGTAGAGAGAGCAGAAAGTAACGCAATCGCAATTGGCATAAAACAATTTTTTGAAGAGAATAATAGAGACTACTATATAGAGAATATAGAGAAAGAGAAAGAAGAGCTTTCTTGGAAAAGGTTCTCAGAGAAATTAATCGAATTTTATCATACCCTCTAAACTATTTTCCATACACAAAACACAAACAATATGAATGCAATAACTAGAACCGAGTTTGACTTTCCCAAACAAACCAAAAAGTATATAGGCAAAGTAAGAGACGTATATTTTATAGGTAACGACTATCTGGTAATGATAGCAACCGATAGAATATCGGCATTCGATGTTGTTCTGCCAAAAGGAATTCCATTTAAAGGGCAGGTGCTAAATCAAATTGCTTCTAAATTTCTAGACGACACCTCCCATATAGTTCCAAATTGGAAAATAGCCTCTCCAGACCCAATTGTTACTGTTGGGCACAAATGCGACTCGTTCCCTGTTGAAATGATTGTAAGAGCATACCTAACTGGCAGCTCGTGGCGCTCATACAAGGCAGGATCAAGAGAGATTTGCGGCGTAGCAATTCCAGATGGTATGAAAGAGCACCAAAAATTCGAAAACCCCATTCTCACCCCAACCACTAAAGCAGAACAAGGCGAACACGATGCAGATATCTCAAGAGAAGAGATAATCTCCAAGGGGTTAGTGAGTGAAACAGATTACCAAAAACTTGAAGAGTATTCGCTTGCTCTCTTTGAAAAAGGGAGCCAAACTGCTGCTGAAAGAGGTTTAATATTAGTAGACACCAAATATGAGTTTGGCAAAAAAGGAGATACAATCTATTTAATTGATGAAATCCATACTCCAGACTCTTCAAGATATTTTTATGCCGAGAGCTACCCTACTCTATTTGAGCAGGGGCTACCTCAAAGACAACTCTCAAAAGAATTTGTTAGGGAATGGCTTATGGAAAATGGTTTCCAAGGAAAAGAAGGTGAGAAAATTCCTGAAATGACTCCTCAAGTAGTGAACTCTATATCTGATAGGTATATTGAGCTTTTTGAAAAAATAACTGGAGCCAAGTTTAAAAAATCTAACTACGACATAGATATCTATGAAAGAATAGATGCAAATGTAAGAAATATGCTAGCACGCCTATGAAACTAATTAATATTATATACCTCTCTCTTACTATGCTACTTGCGCAAAGTTGTTTTGCTCAATATGTTCCAACAAAGATAGAGGTTTCTACAGAGCAGGTAAATGTAAATGGCTCCCTGTTTTATTTGCATAAAGTAAAAGAGAAGCAAACTCTATATTCAATATCTAAAGCCTATAATATAGATGTAGAAACTATTATTAGAGATAATCCAGCTCTCTCTTCTGGGCTAAAAGAAGGAACGGTTATCTTTATAAGATTACATAACAAAGAGGTAGCCCCCACGCCTGCTGTTAAAGTAATAGAGCAAGAAGTTCAATTCCAAGCACAACATACTGTTAAATGGTACGAATCTCTCTCTATGATAAGTAAAAAGTATGGTGTAACTGAAGAGGAGATAGCTCTTGCAAATTCATTGGTAAACAATAAAATAGAAACAAGGCAAGTTCTAAATATTCCTTTCCCTAAAAGGTACAACTCTTCTCAAATAGATCAAAAACCCGATTCTTTAGGCAAAGAAGCAACAAACGATTATAAGCTAGACGAGAGAGATAGCCCTAACAAACCAGATTTATTCAAGAGGAAACAATATGAAAAGCTTTTAGTATCTCTTCTACTTCCATTAGGTAGCTATAACGACTCGGCAGACAATAAAGAGACTAGACAGCAAAACAACTTCATAGAGTTTTATCAAGGATTTCTTCTTGCATTGGAAGATATTAAAAAGGCAAATCCAGGAATTAATCTCAAAATAAATGTTGTTAATACCGATGATTACAAAAGCAGCACCCACATTGTAGAGTCGGGTGTTCTAGAGACGAGCAACATTATAATTGGGCCAATTTTTAGAGAAAATATAGAACCTATATTGAAATATGCAACCAAGCAAGGAATTTATGTTGTTTCACCTATGGATCCCGAAAGTGATTTCTTTGCTAATGAATACTCTAACTTTTATCAAGTTAGTACCCCTGTCTCATATCAACAAAGAGGAATACTTTCGGCAGTAAATATCTTTTCAGATGTAACTCTTATATTTGAAGATACCGGTACCAAACCAGACGATTTAGTAAACATCACTCAAACTATTTTAGAATCGGGAAGAATAAGATATAACACCATCTCATATGCTATATTAAAAGGCAGATCTATCTTGCCAAGTATTGCTAATCAACTCAAGCAAGATAAAGTCAATCATGTTATAGTGGCGTCTAATTCAGAGGCGTTTGTCTCTGATGTGCTAAGAAATCTTAATTTACTCAAATCTCAAAGAAACTACAATATAGTTATATATGGCACACCCAGATGGAGGTCGTTTGAAACTATAGATATTGATTACTACCACGGTATGAACCTGAATATCTCTATGCAATACTACGTAGATTACAACCGAGATAACGTTAAGGAGTTCCTCTCCAAATTTAGAGCTATCTATAATTCCGAACCCTCTCCATATGCATTTCAAGCATACGATGTAGCCAATTATTTTATTGGGAACTTATGGAAACATGGAAATAAATTCCTGAACAATACCCAAGATTATAAAATGGAGATGCTACACTCAGATTATAATTTTATACGCCAAGATAACGACAAAGGATATATAAATACTGCAATAAGAAGAGTGATTTACAAGCCCGATTACTCAACTGCCGATATAAGAGGTTTTTTTCGCTAACCACCTTTGTTCACTCTCGTTTAGCTTAGGCGAAAGTTTTTCAAAAACTTCTTGATGATAATTGTTTAACCACTCCAGTTCTGCAGCACCTAAAATAGAGATATCTATTCCATCTCTATCTATAGGAATCATTGTAAGAGTTTCAAAATTATAAAACTCTCCAAAAGGTGTCTCTTTCCATCTTTTGCATAGAAGCACATTCTCTATACGTATCCCATACCTATCTTGCTCATATATAGCAGGCTCATTAGAGATAATCATTCCTGGTTCAATTGTTACAGGGTTCTCTTCCATTCGTATACTTTGAGGCCCTTCGTGCACGCATAGGTTGTGACCAATACCATGCCCTGTACCATGCATATACATCTTACCAATACTAAAAATTGGCCCTCTTGCTAAAATGTCTAACGAAGCGCCACGAGTGCCCTTTGGGAATTTTGCTAAAGAGAGATTAATCATACCCTTTAGAACCATTGTATAATCTAACCTTTGCTCGTTAGATAGTTTGCCTAATGCAAAAGTGCGAGTAGTATCTGTTGTTCCATACAAATAGTGTGCTCCTGTATCTACCAAAAGAAAGTTTTCCTTCTCAATATTTATTGGCCTAGATGCACTAGG
>CAZHHY010000012.1:0-210 GCA_964532375.1 uncultured Muribaculaceae bacterium | reverse complement strand
TACCGTAAGCAACAATAGGCGAGAAACTCTCTCCTCTGTAATCTGCACATTGAGAACGGAAACTAGCAATTTTATCTGCTAATAAATGCTCGGTTAATTTACTTGAATAATTAGCTATATTCTCTTCAATAAAAATCCAAAACTTAACCCATGCAATTGCATCCATTAGCATTGCTCTTTTAAACCCATCAATTTCCACTTGGTTTTTAA
>CAZHHY010000011.1:0-20107 GCA_964532375.1 uncultured Muribaculaceae bacterium | reverse complement strand
AACATGCATAGCATTTGCAACCTCGGTTGCTAGGAGCATTCCTGTACTCTCTTTTACTTTTCGAAGCCACTCTAGCCCCTGTTTACCTACTCCATCAAAGCCACCTGGTTTGGTCCTTGGCTTCCACAGACCAGCGCGAAATACGGTTACACCCTGTAAACTCAATTCCATAGCTGTATCAAGAGTTTGTTCTTGAGTTTCGGCGCTGCATGGGCCTGCAATAACAAAGGGTTTTTTATCCTGTGTAAGGCTTAAAATATTTAGGGGTTTAAAATTCAATTTATAATAATTTTTAGTAACTCTATAAAGTATTATTGTAACTTAATTGTTTAATAATCAAATGTTTTAATATGTAGCTATGGCTTCCAGATTAACTCTTCTAGAGTTCTTTTGGGCACATGGTGAGTTCCATCTGCTTCTCTCCAATATTTAATTTCTCCATCTTTGGCATTATCGACAACTACTTTTTCTTTTGGTTTACCAAGTGCTATAACTAAAATGGGGTCTAAATTCTGAGGAAGCTCCAATAGTGTAGATAACTCTTGCTTGTTTATTGATGCTATTATGCAACCTCCCCAACCTAAATCTACAGCCTGCAAAAGTATACTTTGTGCAAATATTCCGTTATCGCAGGAGTAGGTTGCCGAGATTGTTTTGTCGTGAAGAAGCACAACGTAACCGGCAGGTCTTTCTCCCTCTTGTGGCCCATCCCACTCTTTAAGATATCCAGCCCAACCAAGGTGTTGAAAAATTTTCGCGTTCATTTCGCGATTGTTATTTATGTAAAATTTTATTGGCTGAACATTTCTCGAAGATGGGCTAAGCCGAGCCGCCTCTACCATAGAGATAAGGTGCTCGCGAGGAATATCCTGCTCTTGATAAAATCGTCTATAGCTTCTGTTTGCTCTAAAAGGAATCATATTACAAATAATTTAATTAAGGTTGTTTAACTGATATTCTTTAGCTGGTATTAAATATTGAAAAACTGGAGTATGTTATTTAAACCATCTGTTTTTATAAGGTTTGGATGTTCGCTCTCTTCTACAATCTCGTGTGCCCAAGTAATTGAGGCAGGTATATAGATTGCGTTGCCTCCTATCTCTAATACAGGCAGAATATCTGATTTGAATGAGTTGCCAACCATTAGGAAGTTTTTGGGATTGATACCCAATTTTGAAATTATCTTCAAGTAGCTATCATTGTTTTTTTCGCTTAGAATCTCTATGTGGTTGAAATATTTTTTTAACCCAGAGCGTTCAACCTTAGACTCTTGTTCTTTAAGATCTCCTTTAGTTGCAAGTAATAAAGGATATTTGCCATAAAGAGTTTCCAATACGTTGGTCACATTTGGGAGTAGTTCTATCTCTTGCCCAATAGTTTCTTTGCCAATTTGGATAAGCGCCTCAATTTCTTCATTTAAGAGATTACCTTGACTTATTTCTATTCCGCTCTCTACTAAGGATATTATGAATGCCTTTGAGCCATAGCCGAGTAAAGGTAAGTTATCTTTCTCTATTCTTAAAAGTACATCTATGGCCGTTTTTTCATCACACCAAAGAGACATTAATTTGGCATATCTCTGCTCGGCTTTCCTATAATGATACTCATTTACCCATAGGGTGTCATCGGCATCGAATGCTATAAATTTAATCTCGCTGTTGAATTTTCTATTTTGCATTATTTTCTTTCTCTATTCCTACAAAGATATAAATTTCATTCTAGGATAAAGTATCTTCCATCTTGGGTTACCCCTTGTACATTTATATTGAGGCGAGTTAATCTGTCGGTAGAGTAAAAAGAGATCTGGGCATTGCCGTTGCTGTCTGTTGTTACATAGGGGTTCCAATAAAGAGTGCTGCGAGTGTCAAACGTTACTGCATCTCTGTCGCTTTTGAGAGAGTAGTTTGGAGAGTAAAACTTACTTGGTTTTTGCCAACCTAAGGGAGTATAGAGTTTGGTGTTGTAATTTCTCTCTACACCTCGGGCATTTTTATCTAGAGATGTTCTAAGGGTTACTAAAATAACTCCAGAAAGAGTCATAAATAGATGTCCATCGTTACCTTTTAAAAATGCAACATTTTCAATATCATCTACCGAATACATATCTAAATCTCCGGTACTTTGCACCCGTGATAGGTTTACAAACGCAACAGGAACTCCGGGGTCTCCTAAAATATTGGAACTGCGGGTAGATTGAATAGATCTCAAGCCATCTTCTCCTGTTGGGCCGTAGGTTAGCCCAGGGAAGGAGCTTATTATGTAGTCTAAAAGAGACATGCCTGCATACATGTCAAGATCTGCCCTTTCACGAAACTGTCTTCTATCGAAAGCTTGATTAAATGGAGATGGGTTGTTTTTTGGTGTAATTTTTGGGCTAGCGGTAACTACTGCTGAATTCAATATAGTTATTAATTCGCCTCCGGTATTATGGTATATACTAAGGTAGGAGTCTATGGCATCTTCGTCTATTTTTTTACCTACTTTTTGAGGAAAATCTACAAACTTAATAGGAGGGAATCTAAATTCTTTTGTGTCTATATAATAACCTTTTTGCTGCTCTTTTCCCATACAAGAAATAATAAAATTTGTGCTGTCAGGAAAATCAATGTCGGTTACTGTGAAATTACCCGACTTTGTTAGATTCTCGCTAACAGCTAATTTAATTGAGGGTGCCAATATAGATATGGTTGCTCTTTTGGTATTTCTGAAAAGGCCAGATGCCCTGCCTTCTATAATTTGAACTAGTTCCTTGGGGTAAAATACTGAATTTGAGCTCTCTTTATTAAAATTCTTTTTATCTTTTTTGTCTTTGGTTTGATCTATTGTTAAATAATGGGGATTATTAAAAATAGCGGGTAGGTTATAGTATCTCCACCCTTGTACCATCATTAATAAATCCATTGCTCGTTTTTTTAAGTTCCAATCGAGAGAATCGCTCGAAGTTTTCTCAAAATAAAAAGCTGGATTTTCAATTACTCCTTTTAGTTCACTACTAAGATGCATATAAGAGACTAAATTATCTCCGCTAAGGTTGGCAGGAGCAAGAAAACTATCGGTTACCGAAACCGAGAAATTTCCTGCTATTGGATTATTAAAAGGGTCTTTAATTTTGAACTTATAGGTTAACTTCTCTCTTTTTCCAGTTGTCTCATTAACAGTGCTTACTATATCGCTACTATTTCCCGATGTGGTTAATGATATGGTTGCTTGGTTTCTAGGGTAAACGAAAAACAACCTCTCTGCAATAATATTGGAATTGGTATCGGTAATAAGAATATGATTTATTCCTTGTGGGAGCTCATTCTCATTTAGAATAATTGTTTTTTCTGAAGGGGTGTCACTTTTATTAGAGAAAGTTAAGGCTTCACTGTGATAAATATGCGTACCATCATGAATAATGAGGAAACATATCTGAGGCAAAGGGTTATTTAAATCTTTTATTAATGAGGTGCTTATGAGTAGTTTGGGCTCTCCTTTGAGTTTATTCCCTCTTCTTACAAGATTAATTACAGCTCCTGTTTGGGAAGGTGGGGGCAAGGGCTTTCTTATGCTTTTGGTTGGTTTTATTGCATTGTTGTTAGAGGCAAGTGTTTTGCCTGATTCGTATATTTGTTCAAACTCGTATTCTATAGATGGGTCTTGAGATCTTTCATGAGCTATTACATAATAGCTCTCTTCTGAGATAGGATAAAACCTGAACCAACCCATTCCATTATGCTCTGTTGTATAGGACCCTATTAGAGAATCTTTACTGTTATAAAGTTCTGCAATTGCACAGGTGCCTCGGCCTAAAGAATCAAAAGTTTTAAAGGCAATTATAGAAAACCGATCTGAAAAATAGCGGCCACTCTCTGGAAAAAACATAATATCTGAAAGTGGCGTAGTACTGTTTTTCTCTAGGTTATCAATATCTTTCTTGGTTGGGTTTACTACAAATACCTGTTTGTAAAATAGATAATCGGAAGGATAATTCAACATCCACTGGGTATAGGCCCTAATAGTATAATTGCCACTTTTAAGATCGTGTCCTAGTTGTAAATTTCCCTCAAATCCACTTTCTGTTCGTTTAATCTTTACCCTAGATATAAGAGTATCTCTGTACAATTCTACGTAAATAAAATTACTCTCGGGAATAATTGCACTTTGAGATTTATTGGTTAGATAGCCTCTAAACCAAATGAGTTCTCCAGCCACATAATTAGACTTATCTGTATGAATAAATAATTTCTCGGGAGAATACAACTCAGTAAACTGTGAATATCTACTTATTAGAGTATCTATATTATTTGCCCAGGTAATGCTACTATTTGCCCAGGTAATGTTATTGTTTGTGGTAGCATTGTTTTTACTTGCCATAAGCGGATTGACCTGTGCCGTTGCCTCTATATTTATCATAGCTAGCCCAGTTAGCAGATAAAAAGTTGCAAAGTAAACCTTTGTTTGTGAATTCATAGAGAAATATGATGCGTGAATAATTAGACAAATTTATTAAAAAAGAGCATATGAAAGATTAAATAGGGGGTTAATAAAAAAAGAAGCTGCTCTTAGTGGGCAGCTTCTTTTATTAAAGTGTTTGGGGTGGGTTATTTAGCTACGCTTTCTAGCCATCTAACCATTGAAAGCATTACAACCATAGAGAGGGCACATGCAATTGCAAATACCATCCAACAAGCCCATAGTGGCACTGAAGTGTAAAGGATTCCGCCTATGAAGAGTATGCTGTTTCCTATTGCTGTAGCAGCCAACCAAGCTCCTTGCATTACGCCTTGAAGGTGTGGAGGTGCAACTTTAGATACGAAAGATAGCCCTAGTGGAGAGATGAATAACTCGGCAACTGTAAGTATAAAGTACATTCCTATCATAACCCAAGGGGTAAGCTTCATCATACTAAGGTCTCCGGCAGACATAGATGCTAAAGCAGATTTGTCTGGAAGTGCCATTGAAACAACTAGGAAAAATAGATATGCCAATGCTGCAATACCCATACCGATTCCAATTTTCATTGGGGTAGAAGGTTCTTTGTCTCTCTTCTTGAGAGCACCAAAGATCCACATAATAATTGGAGTTAGCATAACTACAAAGAATGGATTAATTGCCTGGAATATCTCGGCACCTTTGATTGAAGTGAAGCCTAGGTCAATATTAATGGCATCTAGGTTAATATAGTCTCTTGCAAAATATGTTAGTGAATAACCATTTTGGTGGAATGAGAACCAAAAAAAGATTACTATTCCGAAAACTGCGAAAAGTGCATAAATACGCTGTCTAATTTCATCGGCAGCCATTGTTACTTCTTCTTTAGCTACTTTCTCACCCTTTTTAAGCTTGGCACTGCCTGTTCCTGGATCTGGGAATTTTTCTTGATTCATTAGATATACAACGAATGAAATAGCAAGAGCAATAATAGTTGCAAAGAATGCATATTGGAACCCTTTGTTGAAAGTGTCTAGATATTGACCACTAAATTCAGTTAAGTTAGAAACTACGTTACCATTTAAAGTAACTTCGTTAGCGTATGTTTGTAGATTGTCTAGTTGTGACACACTCATAGAAGCTGAATCACCTAAAAATTGGTGGGCAAGCTCTGGAAGTTGTGCGTTATAATCGAATCCATTTAATTTTAAAAACCAGTTTCTAACAGCAATTGCAATAAAAGGAGCAAAGAAACCACCAATATTAATGAACATGTAGAATAACTGGAAACCTGAGTCTCTCATATCTACTGGTTTGCCATTTTTATCTACGCCATATTCGGCAAGCATTCTCTCTTTGTACTCTTTTTTATCGTACATCTGGCCAACCAAAGCTTGTAGGTTACCTTTGAAAAGGCCATTACCAAATGCTATTACTAAAAGCCCAAAGCAGGTTAGTGCTAGGTAAAGCAAATGATTAGGTACAGGAGTTGGAGTTGGAACTGCAATTATAAAATAGCCTACTGCCATTAGTACAAGACCCCACATAATGGTGCGCTTGTAATTCTGGGTTTTGTCTGCAATTAGGCCTCCAACTAATGCCAAAATATAAATTGAAGCATAAAAGACCGAATAGATATACCCAGTTGTAATCTCTGATAGGCCAAATTTTGAAGAGATAAACAATGTGAGAATAGCCATCATGATGTAGAAGCCAAAGCGCTCGCCCATATTGGTAAGAGCTGCTGCTAGTAATCCCTTTGGATGTTTTTTGAACATAAAATCAAATTATTAATTAGTTTGTAATATCTAATGTTCGCAAAAATAGTAAATTTTGAATAACTTTGTTTAAAAGTTGAAGCATAAGATGCGTAAAGTTTTATTTTTATTAGCAATTTCTCCTATTTATCTAATATCTCTGTTGCCAGCTAGATTACTTTATTTTAAATCTAGCATCCTTGTTTTTCTCTTACGCAGAGTATTGAGATATAGGTGCTCTGTTGTTAATGTAAATATTTCTAGAGCATTTCCTGAGTTTCGCTACAAGGAGGTAGAAGAGACCTCTAAGCGGTTTTATAAAAATTTTTCAGAAATAGTTGCAGAGAACATTAAAAGCATCTCTCTTTCAAAAAAAGCCATTGCTAGCATGGGCTACATAGAAAATCCAGAAGTCTTAAATAAGTATTACAAAAAAAACATTCCGGTACTTATTCTAGGTGGGCATATGGGAAATTGGGAGCTTCTAACTAAAATGGAGTATTTTTCGAACGCTCAATCGATGGGCTTTACTGGCTCTCATTTTAATTTTATATATAAAAAACAACGCTCACATATTGCAGATGAGATTATTAAATGGACTAGGACCACTAACTGCAATACTAAGCTAATTGAGTCAAAAAATGCGGCTAGAGCAATTCTTAAAAATAGAGAGAAACCTGCATGCTATTTTCTTTTTTCTGATCAATCACCCCGCCCTGGTTCCAAGTTTTTAATCTCTTTTCTAAATCAGCCTACTTTAATGATAAATGGGCCAGAGGTAATATCCCGATCTGCCGGGTGCCCAGTTGTTTTTCTAGAGATGATTAGAGAGAATAGAGGGAGGTATATTGTTAGGTTTCATGAGATTACAGATAATCCAGCAGCATGCCAGCCTGGATACATTACCAATAGTTATGCAAGTTTGCTAGAACAATCAATTCAAAAAAATCCAGATAATTGGCTGTGGAGCCATAAAAGATGGAAAAGGGGAGTTGAAGATAATGAAATACATAAAAAAAATAACCCACAAGCGCACAATGTGTGATTTTTGGTGTTATATAGAGATTGAATAGATAAAAAACAATAATGATGAAAAGAAGTTTAAGATTTTTTCTTGCATTAGTAATAATGCTAGGAGCAACAAATTTAAGATCACAAATTTTGAACCCTGGTGATAGAGTCCCAGCTGGTGCAGTTGTATATTCCCTTCCCGTTACCAATATACATTTAGCTGTAGAGGCAGTTCATGAGTCTTTTATAGCAGGGCCTTATGCTAAGTATGCTCAAAAGTACTTAGGAGTAGAGGCTAAGGAAGAGAGTAGAGACAGTTATAGATTAAGTTCTGTAGAACTAACCCCTTACATAGAGGCCGATCCTTCAATTAATATTGCACTGTTTTTGGGAAATCAACGAAATGCCTCGGCAAATTTCTTAGAGATGATAAATCAAGGGCTAATTATGTGGTCTGATTCATATGCCGGGAAATCTCAAAAAATTCAATTTCCAAATTTAAAAGATAATGCTCTTTATGTTAAATCTATGGCTGGCTCAAATCTAACAAGCGAGAAAAGCACTCTTTATAGTACTGTTAAAAGTGCTTCGGGTACAGAGAGAGTGGCTGTGCAGCAGAGTCAAATAGTTGAAAAAAGTTTAGAGAAAAGAGCAGAAGAGATTGCCTCTCAAATATTCCATTTAAGAGCTAAGAGGTTTAATATAATAACAGGCGATACCGATGCAACTTTTAGTGGCGATGCTTTGAGAGCTGCAATTGAAGAGATTAACCGTTTAGAAGATGAATACCTAGCTCTTTTTATGGGCAAAGTAAATACGAAAATTCAAAAGATGAGTTTTGATGTTGTACCAAAAGCCGATAATGAAAAACAGATATACATTGCTTTTAGACTATCTGAGACTGCAGGTTTAATGCCAGCTAATAATTTATCTGGTAGGCCAGTGGTTCTAGAATTAATCAAATCGGAACAAACTGCAACTGTAAATATAGATACATCTCCTTCTGGAAAGGGGAAGGTAATCTACAGAAAACCTGCAGTTGTAAATGCAAGATTAATGGATGGTCAAGAGCTTGTAATGCAATCAAGAATACCAGTTTATCAATTAGGCATACTACTATCTTTTCCAATAGAGGTTGCTACAGGTAGGTTGTAGTTGTTATCATATTTTGTTACTTTTGATCTTTGTCAATTATTAATTTTAAATTAAATATATTATGAGCATTAGAAAATTAAAGCCCGAGAGGGTTTGGAATCATTTTTATTCCCTTACACAAATACCTAGGCCTTCAAAAAAAGAGGAAAAAGCAGTACTTTTCTTGGAGAAATTTGGAAACGACCTTGGTCTGGAAACAATAAAAGACGAACTTGGAAATGTGATTATTCGCAAGCCTGCTAGCCCAGGAATGGAAAATCGTAAAGGTATTATTCTGCAGGCTCATATAGATATGGTGCCTCAGAAGAATAGTGATAAAGTTCACGATTTTGAGACAGATCCTATTGAACCTAGAATTGTAGATGAGTGGGTATATGCTACTGGAACTACTTTGGGTGCAGATAATGGAATGGGTGTTGCTGTTGCAATGGCTGTATTAGAAGATAAATCTATGGTGCATGGCCCTATCGAAGCTCTTTTTACAATTGACGAAGAGACTGGGATGACAGGAGCAAGAGGCCTAAAACCAGGTATTTTACAAGGTGATATTTTAATTAATTTAGATTCAGAAGACGAAGGCGAACTTTATGTAGGTTGTGCTGGTGGGTTAGATGCTAATGTTAAATTTAAATACAACGAAGAGAGAGTAAGGGCTGGCTACGAAGGTTATAAGCTAAGTATAACTGGTCTTAAAGGAGGTCACTCTGGTATGGACATTATTTTAGGTAGAGGTAATGCCAATAAAGTTATGGTAAGAATACTACTTCCATTGTTTACAGAACTTCATGTGAGATTAGCCTCAATAGATGGAGGTAGTTTAAGGAACGCACTGCCTAGAGAGGCATTTGCCACTTTGGCTATTCCTGCTTCTGCTGCAGAAAGAGCTCAAGAAATTGTAAATGAGCAATTAGGCTTTATAAAAAACGAACTTGCGGCTCAGGAACCAGATCTTAAAATTGTTTTAGAGAAGTGCGATACCCCAGATACTATTATAGATAGCATTACTGCTCTTAATATGGTGAAAGCAGTATATGCGTGCCCTAATGGAGTTGAGCGTATGAGCGATGCTATGCCAGGGTTGGTAGAGACTTCAAATAACCTTGCAATCGTTAAATCTGGAAACGGAATCATAGAGATTAATAACTTGATGAGGAGCTCTGTAGATAGTGCTAAGGACGCCTATGCCAACTCTATCAAATCTGTGTTTGAATTAGCTGGTGCCGAGGTTAAACTTGCTGGTGGTTACCCAGGTTGGAAGCCGGATATGAACTCAGATATTCTTAAAACCATGAAGGTTGTTTATAAAAACCTTTATGGGAACGAACCAGAAGTAAAAGCAATACACGCAGGTCTTGAGTGTGGTATTCTTGGCGGTACTTACACTAATTGGGATATGATCTCTTGTGGCCCTACAATTCGCTCGCCTCACTCTCCAGACGAGAGGGTAAATATTGCGACAGTAGAAAAATGGTGGAACTATATGGTTGAAGTTCTTAAGAACGCTCCTATCAAAAAATAACCACTAGAGTAAAGAGTAGATCAAATTAATTTGGAGGGCTGAAAATATTAAATTATATTTGCAGCCCTTTTTTAATTATAAAAGAACAATAAAAATATGTTAAAACATTATGAAACCGTTTTCATTGCAACTCCCGTTTTATCTGATGTGCAGATAAAGGAAGCGGTAAAAAAGTATCGCGATTTTATCACCGATAATGGTGGTGAGATTGTGCACGAAGAGGATTGGGGCCTTAAGAAATTGGCTTATCCAATCCAGAAAAAAACCACTGGTTTTTATCATCTGATTGAATTTATGGCAGATCCTACTAGTATTGCTAAATTGGAGATCCAGTATCGTCGCGATGAGCGTATCATTCGCTTTCTAACATTTGCTCTTGACAAACATGCAGTAGCTTATGCAACGAAAAGAAGAGCAAACAAAACCGAATCTAAAGCAAAGGAGGCATAATTATGGCAATAGGATCAAAAAACGAAATACGTTATCTTAACCCACCTACAGTAGAGGTAAAGAAGAAAAAATACTGTCGCTTTAAAAAGGCAGGTATTAAGTATATAGATTATAAGGATGCAGAATTCTTGAAGAAATTTCTTAACGAACAAGGTAAAATTCTTCCTCGCAGGCTAACCGGTACTTCCTTGAAATTTCAGAAAAAAGTTTCAACTGCCGTTAAGCGTGCAAGACATTTAGCTTTGCTTCCATATGTAACCGATTTAATGAAATAAGCTAAGGAGAAAGATAAAATGGAAATTATACTAAAGCAAGATGTTCCTAATTTAGGACACAAAGATGATATAGCAATCGTGCGTAACGGATACGCCACTAATTATCTTATTCCGCAAGGCTTTGCTATTATGGCTACACCTTCTGCAAAGAAGATGCATGCCGAGAACCTTAGACAAAGAGCTCATAAAGATGCTAAAATAAGAGAAGAGGCAACTGCGCTTGCTGCTAAGTTAGAGGGAGTTCAAATTACTCTAGCTACAAAGGTTAGCAGTACTGGTAAAATATTTGGTTCTGTTAATAATATTCAAATTGCCGAAGCACTTGCTGCTAAAGGTTTTGATATTGATAGAAGAAATATTACAATTATAGAAAAAGAGGCTGTAAAAGAGGTTGGTATTTACGAAGCTACAATCAAATGCCATAGAGACATTAAAGCCAATATTAAAATTGAAGTTGTAGGAGAGGAGTAATTCTTGCCTTAAATAAATAGGTTGAGGCACTCAAGTTGGGTGCCTTTCTTTTATTTATGAAAAAATGAACAACTTTTCACTATCTTTGTTTTAAAAGAACGAAACTATAAATAAAAATCTCGATATGATAAAAAAATTACTGACTTTCACTATTATGTTGTTTACTGTTGCAGTATTTGCACAGGAACAGACCTCGGCCAAGAAGTATGGCCCTTATGTTACTAACAAATTTTTAGATAACTGGTTTATCTCTGTAGGAGGTGGAGTACAGGTATATTTTGGAGAATATGATACAGAAGCGTCACTTGGAAAGAGAATTGCTCCTGCGTTAGATGTTTCAGTTGGTAAGTGGATTACTCCTTCTTTAGGTCTAAGAGCTCAATATGCAGGATTTTCTGCAAAAGGTGTTATTAAGGATGTCTACACTACTTCAGCCGTGCCTAATCCAGCTAAATTCTTTAAGGGTCCTTCTAGTGGTCTTGCAGGTTTTACCGATGAGGCATTTAATATGTTCAATATACATGGAGACCTACTTTGGAATGCTTCAAATACCATTGACGGCTATAAAGAGGATAGAACTTGGAATTTTATTCCTTTTGTAGGATTTGGTTATGCTAAGTCTTGGGTAGAAAATGTTAATCCTGCTTTTAAAGAGGTGGGTGCGTCTGCTGGTGTTATTAATACATTTAGAGTTTCAGATGCCGTTAAGGTAAATCTTGAAATGAGAGTGCTTATGGTTAATCAACGCTTTGATGGTTATTCGTTTGGGCAAGGAATTGAAGAACTTGTTTCTGCAACTGTAGGTCTAACTTATAATTTTGCAAAAAGAGGTTTCGAATCATATGTAGAGCCAATTGCTCCAGACTACACTCCTTATACTAGCAAAATTTCAGATTTGGAGAAAAGAATAGCTGCAGCCGATGCTAACGCTAAAAAACTAGCGTCTGATTTAGCTGCTGCACAAGTTAAGAAGCCAGAAGCAGTTAACACTGTTGAGTACGTAGGATATCCTTTAGCAATATTCTTTACAATTGGTAAATCTAATCTCACAGACAAAGATCTTATCAACTTAGGTAATTTTGCCGAGTTTGTTAAGAAAACTGGTAAGTCTTATAAGATTATGGGCTCTGCCGATTCAGCTACCGGTAGTAAGAAGTTTAACCAGAAACTTAGCCAAGATAGAGCAGATGCTGTATACAATGCACTAGTAAATAAATTTGGTGTAGATGGTAGTAAAATGCAGGTTATTGCAAAAGGACAAGAGAACGAGCCATTTGGCAAGCCTATCCTTAACCGTGTTGTAATTCTTGAATAAAACACAACTTTTAACTAAAGTAAATTAATTAAAAGAGTGTCAAAATATTTTGGCACTCTTTTAACTTTTATTATATTTTAAACAGGGTGATGCAATATTTGGCGTCACAATTCTAAGTTTAAAAGGTGAATGAATAAAATTTTTAGTACCTTTGAACACATTTTTTTAAGCTTTTACAGACAAAACATTACATAATGAAACAAGATCTTCAAATTTCTGAACTCATTAAAAAGGAAGAGAGCCGTCAACTACACGGTATCGAACTTATTGCCTCTGAAAACTTTGTTACACCTCAGGTTCTTTCGGCATTAGGCTCAGTCTTAACTAATAAATATGCCGAGGGCTACCCCGGAGCTAGATATTATGGAGGTTGCGAAGTGGTAGACCAAGTAGAGCAATTAGCAATAGACCGTCTTTGTCAGCTTTTTGATGCAGAGTATGCAAACGTTCAACCACATTCGGGAGCGCAAGCAAATATGGCAGTCTTTATGGCTTGCCTAAAACCTGGCGATACATTTATGGGATTAGATCTTGCCCACGGGGGCCATCTTACTCATGGCTCACCTGTAAACATGTCGGGAATTTTGTACAACGCAGTATCATATCAATTGACAGAAGAGACAGGCGATATAGATTACGACACAATGGAAGCGAAAGCTCTTGAATATAAGCCTAAAATGCTTATTGGAGGGGCTTCTGCATTCTCAAGAGAGTGGGATTGGGAGAGAATGAGAGCAATTGCAGATAAAGTAGGAGCTATTTTTATGGTAGATATGGCTCACCCAGCTGGTCTTATTGCTGCGGGTCTTTTAAAGAATCCTGTTAAATATGCCCACATAGTAACCTCAACAACTCATAAAACATTAAGGGGCCCAAGAGGTGGGGTTATATTAATGGGTAAAGATTTTGATAACCCATTTGGTATTAAAACACCAAAAGGAGAAATTAAGAAGATGTCTGCTGTACTAAACTCAAGTGTGTTCCCTGGTATTCAAGGAGGCCCTTTAGAGCATTGTATTGCAGCCAAAGCAGTCTCCTTTTTCGAGGCTCTTCAGCCAGAATTTAAACTCTACCAAACTCAAGTTAAGAAAAATGCAACTGCTATGGCAGAATCTTTTATAGAGAGAGGCTATAAAGTTGTTTCGGGCGGGACAGATAACCACCTTATGCTAATAGACCTAAGAAGTAAGTTCCCAAACTTAACAGGTAAAGTTGCCGAGAAAGTTCTAGTCTCTGCCGATATCACTGTCAATAAAAACATGGTGCCTTTCGATTCTAGGTCGCCTTTTCAAACTTCGGGCATTAGAGTAGGTACTCCTGCTGTTACTTCAAGGGGGCTGTTAGAGAAAGATATGCCATTTATAGTAGAATTGGTAGATAAAGTACTCTCCAACATAGATAATGAAACCATTATTGCCGAGGTGAGGGAGCAAGTAAGAAAGAAAATGCACGGTTTGCCACTTAATATTTGGTAACACCAAGTAGTGCAAAACTATAGTACCAGAAAGGGCTCTCTTAATCAATCTTGATAGAGAGCTCTTTTTCATTTACCGTTTGTTCATTTTGAATGATAGGTAGCTCTTCTTCTTGAATTAAGCTCTTCTCGCTAGGTAATTTAGACTCTATTTGTAAAATTGGAGACTCGGGCTTAATTCTAAACAAACTCCAAGTAAAGGGAAAGTTGGGTAAAGCTAGCCCTTGAACCTCTTCTCTTTTAGTGGCTAAAACTACTCTATCACACACATCAAACCTGTCTTTTGGCTTTTCGCTGCTTCTTAGCTTAAAGCCTTTAAGCTGTTTCTGCTCTATCTTCAAATCAATAATTGGGTAGGCATCACTGGGCACATTGTCTATATATTTAATTCTTTCGGCTTGCCTATTTTTAATTTTAGCTGTCATTGTCTTACACTCTTTTCTATTCATTGTTGTTAGAAGACTATCTTCTGCAATGAAAATAATGAGCGTAACACCACCATATGCATCAAAGCGAGAGAGATCTCCCTCTGTGAAATATGCCGACATATCGGTAGATTTAATTTGATTGTAATGCAAAGAATCTTCGGGAGAGATAACGAATGCATTAGAGATAAGATCTACTTTCCGTAAAGAGTTGTTGGCAATTAGAAGCTGAATACTATCTGCAAAGAGTTGGGTTTTATCATTCCATAGAACTGGTTCTTTGTAAAGACGTATAATTGAATCTATTGAATTAAACTTAAGAGAGTCACATTTTCCCTGAAAGTCACTTCTATAGAACTTTACGTTTTTATTACCATCTATAAATCTTATTAGAGTTGAATCTTGTATAATTGGTGTGCTTAACGAGTCTCTAACAATTAGTAATGAATCTGTAGCAGTGAATGTTGAGTCTCTAGCAATTAATGTTGTATCTCTAGGAGTTAATGATAAATCTTTAGCGATTAGCAATGAGTCTTTAGCTATCTCTGTAGAGTCTATAGTCATTATAGAGTTCACTCCTTTGCTCAAAGTTGAATCTAGAGTTTGATTTGTAGAAGCTATAGCTATTTCGGGCTTGCCATACATCTCCTTAATGGGGTCTCGTGTGGTGTTATTGTACCTTTTATTAGAAGAGGCTATTGTTGCTGAATCTACAAGGTATTTGGGTATAGATCTAAAGTTTATTGTATCTGCACAGAAGAAAAGGGTGTCGGGTATATTCTTTTCTATAGAGTAATGCGCTATAGAAGGGTTATTGTATAGCTGTACCCATGTTCCACTATTGTTAGTAGAGTTTAAATTCTCTTTATATATGGCATAATCAGAGAAAATAATCATAGATTGTGCAGTATCTACAATTTGTACGTTATTCCAGAGTTGAGCAACAGATGAATCTTTTTGATATAAAATGCGGTCTCCCCAAATTTCATTTTTGGTATTGAGGATGTATGCATCTTTTTCAAAATTGTAGATTTCTCTATTTCTCTCGTACCATCCCGTTTTAGAAGAGATAAATCCATCTTTCTGCCAAGCATTAATTGCGCCTAAAAAATCTATCTTGTTAGTCTGTGACCAAAAAGCCAATGAGTCACTTTTAAGAATCATGTCGTTTGCACTCATCTCTACTTGCTCAAGAAACTTAAATCGTTTAATTTTAGAGTGATAATACCCTCTAAGGCTCTCAATGACTTTTCCGGCAGTATCCATCATACTTCCGCCATTATAAAAGTAAGCGATACTATCTTTTGTGTTATAATCTAGATATAATGTTCTTAGTCTATTACTATCTTTATCTAGAAGCTCTACAACAGAGCCTCTAACCTGAGCTAAAGAGCTATCGGCAATATAATGAATGCGTTCTCCAGATAAAACTGTTTTCTCTTGAATTATTTTAACGTTACCAATAGCGTCTATAGTGTTTTTGCTTACATCCCATATAGCTGTATCGCAAATTATAAGAGCATTATTATGTAGAAACTGAGCGTGCCCCGTTACTCTTCTTATGTTGAAGAGCTCGTTCTCGAATGTTTCGGCAGTCTCTGCTTTAATGAGCCTTACAAGCCTACCCTCGTCGTTCTTTTGCTGGGCACTAAGAGAGAGAGCAAAGAGTAAGACAATAGCAGAATATAGACACTTTAGCTTCATTTAATCCAACCCTCTTTAAGGAAAGGGCAATATAAAAAAAGAGGGTCAATTTTAATGTAAGTAGTCTCTTTCTTTTTTTCTACAAACTTTTTAATAGCTTCCATTGCTAGCTTGTTTCTTGCATCTTCTTGAAGAACAGAAAAGTCGTTTTTGTATGTAGCAGTATGTGAGGGAATTATCTTCTCTAGCTTAATAATCTTATAAATAGTGTTTCCGTCTCGGCCTTCGTCATCTGTTGTCTCAAATGGCTCAGAAACATCTCCCTCTTTAAGGTCTTTTATAATATTGAAATCTACTACTTTAAGATCTTCTTTATCAAAGTAGGCCGATCCCGATAACTTGTCGGCTACCAAACCTCCATTAATATATGATTTTACATCATGAGAAAACCTGCGTGCTGCCATTTCAAATGAGATACTATCTGCCTCTACTAAGTTTTTAATACTGTCTAGCCTGTTGAATGCTTTAGATCTATCTTCGTTTGTATATTCGGGGCGAAGCAATATATGTCTTGCATTAAACATGTCGCCCTCTTTCTTAATCATTTGAATAATGTGAAAACCATCTGGAGTTTCTACTATTTGAGAAACTTGACCCTCTTTAAGCGAGATTGCAACGTCTGAGAATGCAGGCCAGTACATAGATTTAGAAGCCATGCCTAGTTCTCCACCTCTGGTGGCACTTCCCGGGTCTTTAGAGTAGAGAGTAGCTAGTGTGCTAAATCTTTCGCCTTTCATAACCCTTTCACGAAAACCAAGTAATCTCTCCTTAACTGCAAGCTCGGCACTCTCTCTATCTGGATAGACTGCTATTTGACGGTATTTGTATTGAGTTGGAATAATTGGAAGGCTATCTTGAGAGGTGTTTCTGTAAAAGCGCTCTACATCTGATGGGGTAAGCTCTGGGGCTGTCTGAGCAACTTTACCTTGCATTTCTTGAGTGAGAAACTGCTCGTGTAGGGCTTCTCTCCACTCTTCTTTTAAACGAAACATAGGTTTTTTGAAATACTCTTCGGCAGATTTTTCTCCGCCTAGCTGAGTCATTACATTTGCTATTCTTCTGTTTAGTTCGTTCTCTACATTATCTGGGCTAACTTGAAGGCTGTCTAATCTTGCTTGAGTTAAAAATATCTTTTGAGTGAGCATATCTTCCAAGACGTCGCACCTTAGGTTTTTATCTGAAGTAACTCCTTGAAGCATCATCATTTGCACTTCATTTTCTAGTGCAGATAGTTGAATCATATCGTTGCCTATGAGCGCTATAGTTTTATCTATAAGCCCTTTGTCGTATCTCTGTGAATAGATAGAAGTTACCTGAGTAAATGTTATAGCCAGTGTAACTATGAGTACTTTAACGCTGATTTTCATTTTTTAGGATTATCGTTAATGTTTGTTTTTATTGTATTATTCTTCAAAGCGTCTCTTATGAGCTCTTTTTCAAGTTCTTTTATGAGATTTTGCTTGCGCTTGCCAATTATAGCTTCTTTAATTCTAGGAAGATAAAATTCAAAAGGAGGAATTCTATCGGGACCAATTTTCTCTGTAAAGAAAGCGAAATAGCTGTACAAAGAGTCTTTTGTTTCTATGTAGTCAAATGTTTTAAGTTCATTCTCGCACCAATAAAGATCTAATGGAAGCTCCCTTGCCACCGAAATAAGATCTACCCATTCGTTCCCAAAATTATTGTATCTATCTGCCGAGTTATAGCTAAGTCTTTCCAACTCATCTATCTCTTCAAGTGAATTAGCTTTATATAAACTTCTAATTCTTTCAAGATTGGGAGAACTAGAAGATATTTTTATTACTCGGCCCTTTACTACAGAGTTACTCAGTAATGTATTTTGGGAGTTGTTCATGTAGTAATCTCTGGCCTCTTGCTCAGTTACTACGGTATCTAACCTAACTTCTAGGTATTGTTTCTCGTATCTATATGCAATTAGGGAGTTTCTATATTCTTCAAGTTCATTCACTACATCTCTATCTGTCTTAGATAAATCTGTTTGAGCTTTTTCCAAAAGAAGGTATTTTAGAGCCCATGAATTTACATATTGCCGTAGCATTGTAATACTATCATTATAGGAGGTGCCAGGAGGAATAAGGTTTCTAATATCTTCTTCGTAGAGATATTGATTACCTACTTGGGCAACAACGTTATCTCTTGAGCGAAATTCTAGAAATTTACACGAGTTAAGTGTAATGATAGCTAAAATAAAGGAAGCTAGGAGCATTTTGGGAGCCGATTTTTTCATCTTTCTCGTCAAATATAACATGCCTTAAAGCAATAATTTATTTTCATTGCAATTTACAAAGATAATTAAAAATGGTTACCGATTGAAAAGCCTAGACTGATATGTATCTCTCTCTTCTAATCTTTTTTCGAGCATATTTACTAACTCTACATTCCTTACTAAGCCCCAGGGATTTGACTTTACAAAACGAGGAGGAACCTCTCCCGCAAAACGTTCAATAAAAACAGTGGGGTTTAACAATTCTAAGAAATCTATAAAAAAATCTATATATTCATCTATTGTCCATTTCATAAACTCATTTGGAAGTTCTTCAAACTCTTTTTCCATACGAGTTCCTTTTACTATTTGAAGTTGATGAAATTTAACTGAGTTTAGTGGCAGCCTATTTATCTCTGAGGCATACTCCATCATCTCTTGTTGAGACTCTCCAGGTAAACCAAATATAAAATGTGCCCCTTGGTGAATACCTGCTTTTGCCGTCTGCTCTATAGTCTCTTTTGCAATTGCAAAGTTGTGACCCCTGTTTATTCTTTGCAGAGTTTTATCATGAATAGATTCAATTCCATATTCAACAATAACAATATGATCTTTTTTGAGCTGGGCCAAAAGTTCAATTTTCTGTTGATCCATACAATCTGGACGTGTACCTATAACTATGCCTGCAACAAGAGGATGGGAGAGCGCTTGAGTGTATAACTCTTTTAAATGCTCTACCCCAGAGTAGGAATTTGAATATGGTTGAAAATATGCTAGGTATTTCTGGGCTGTACGGTAGCGTTTTTTATGAAACTCTATGCCCTCTTCTAATTGCTGAATTAACTCTTTGTCCGGAGTACTGTATGAAGGGTGGAATGCATCGTTATCACAATAGGTGCAGCCACCAATTGCCACCGATCCATCTCTATTGGGGCAGGTAAACCCAGCATCTACAACAATTTTTTGGAGCCTACTACCATATAAATTACGAAAATAGCCTACATATGAGTTAAATCTTCTATCGCCACTAAATCTCATCACATGAGTATCTTAATTATTGCTTTTTTAATTCTTCCTTCTCCAATAAGAGGTGCATGTGCATCGTGAGGAAAAATTACAGCAAGGTTGCCTGGAGAGAGATTAATAAAATTTTCGGCAGGTTCTTCTAGAAATGCAATGTCCTTTTCTTTGTCGTAAGGGACGTTATCGCCATCGCATCTACTTCTATCTCTAATGCCAATTGTTTCGTAACCTTCTAGAAGGATATGTATATCTATGTAGGAATCGTGTACTTCTAATTTGGGAATTTCTAGACCTTTACCGTCTCCTGCCCATATTGTACAATAAACCTCCTTGCCCATAATTGGATATTCCCCCTCTTCCAAATCATTGAGGTTTGTTTTAATCATAAATTCATATGCTTTTGCAAATCTAGGGTGAAAGTGTAGGTATCTTTCAAAGCCTCTTAAAGAATCAACTATCATAACTAACAAATTTGTACAAATATAGTATCTTTGTATGAATATATGCACCATATAAATCTTAAGTAGTTATGAACAAATTTTTTACATCACTTCTTATCTCGTTTATAATTGTAACGGCGTGTACTACATCTTGCAGTGTAGAAAAAGGTTACGATGGCAAACATGAATGGAGAGCTGCATGGGTTGCTACAGTCAATAACATAGATTGGCCCTCTTCGCCCGGGCTCTCTTCTCAAGAACAACAAGCAGAACTTATAGAGTATTTAGATCTCTTCAAAAAAATGAACTTCAATGCAATTGTTTTGCAAGTAAGACCAACTGCCGATGCTTTTTATGTTTCAAAATATGAGCCTTGGTCTATTTATTTAACTGGAGATCAAAGAGTAGCGCCAGATCCTCTCTATGATCCATTAGAGTTCGCTATAAAAGA
>CAZHHY010000010.1:0-20665 GCA_964532375.1 uncultured Muribaculaceae bacterium | reverse complement strand
GAGTTCTGGTCGGCTTTTTTAATATATTGCTTTAAATTTGGATTTGTAAAAAAAACGGACATTTGACATAAATAAATTGAATTATTATGACCAGAAATTTTTCCCTTATTAGTATGAGCAGGAATTTTCACCTTATTGTTATAACTTGCTTATTTCTTGCACTTGGTTCATAGCCAAGCAAAATCAAAAACTCAATAAATGCAAGAGAATCTACGTAATCCCGAATATCCTCTGCCAGGGTAAAGATCTCCAAAGGCTTAATAGAAGTGATACTGCCATTGCCATCTTTGTTTGTTCTGTCGCAATAAACTAGCGACAAAAGCACAATCAAAACAAGTAAAAAAAGCGCAACCAAAAGCAAAGTAATATCTACAAAGCTTTTCATAGAAGCGAAGTTAATTGATTAGACTTATCTAAGCTACGATAAATTTCAACTCACCCAAAATCTCACTAAAAACCACGGCGATGAAATTACATATGCCTGAGCAACAGGCAGATGCTAAAAACCACGGCGATGAAATTACATATGCCTGAGCAACAGGCAGATGCTAAAAACCACGGCGATGAATTATCGGCGATGAACTACGTGCTTTTTAGGCGGAGAATGGTTTGGAGTATTTCTGCTTTAAGCTCTTTGGGTATGCCTTTTTCTCTGTATACGCGGTGCAGCTTTTGCATAATAAGATCTTTCTTGATACTCCATCGGAACCAACCAAAGGCTTCGGCCAAATTAACTCTCACGCTAGTATCGGTAGAACTATCTTCCAAAACTTTCAGTAACTCATCTACTTGCTGGTGATTGTTGTAATTACGAAGGCTCCTTACTGCCGAGATTCTATCGGCCGCAGGTGCATTTTTATCTTTAATAGTATTTAACCGACTTTGAGATTTTTCAAGCTGTTTTGAGTAATAAGAGATTAAATCTTTTGCAACTTTATCTTTGTGCAGTAGGTTAGAATTTTGTGCCTGCCTTAAGATTTGTGATTTCACAGTTTCAAAATCGAACATATCTAGCGACCCCTGCACAGCATATTGCACCCTTTGGCTCTCATTAGAGAAGATAATCTCGTGAACAAGTGGGGCAATCAAAGAAGAGTCTCCAGAATAACCTGCAAAGCGAGCGCCATTCCTTCTAATCAATTCATATGGGTCTTGCAAAGCAATCTTAAGAGCTTGAGGCAAATTCTTGCTTCTTAAATCTATAAGACATTGAAAAGCTTGCATACGCACCACATAATGAGGGCTCTCTTTTAAGAACTCTAACAACTGACTGTCAAACCCTTTAGGTGGGTTTTTCGAAAGCTGCTTTAAAGCAATGGCTTGGTAGACTGGTTCTGAACTCTTAAGATATGTTCTCCATATCTTATTATTCTTGGAGTTAAGAGCCAAGTTTTTATTTAAAGCAAAGGCTTCAAAACTGCGGCTTTTTGCACTAGAACCAGCATTTAGTGAATAAGTAGGGTCTCCTATTAAATGTGACTCAAGAGTTTGAACCTCTTTCTGCCAAAAGCCAACTCTTGCACCTTGCGCAAGCATTCCAATCAACTCCATAGACCATTTATCTTGAAGCACATTCACGGTGTTCCCTTGGGTTACAATTGTATTGCCTTCGCCAAAAATATGGTAACCAGCAATATAGCCACTTTGGTGAAACGATCCATTGTAACAGGCATCAAAAATTGTTATTTTAGATTGTGGCTTAATATTTCTAAGATCTGAAAGTACTATGTTAGTATTAGCATTAAAGGTAGAGTCACTGTTGCGAGTTCTATCTAATAATTTCTTATCAAAGAAGCCCTCTGTTAGCCCATAATCATTAATCATACTCTCTTTAAAAGTCTCTCGCCTTTTCTCTGAATAGCGCCTGTAACTGTTTCTTACTTGAATAGAAAAAGCCTCTAAGGGGCCAACTACACCCGGGTAAGAACCATCTTTGTTTAGAGAAATTTCCTTACCTGCAGCAGAACCTAAAAGATTTGGAGCAGGGTAATCTCCATTTATATACTGAGTATCAAAAGCACCATGCTCATGGAAAACAAAAAGGTCTGTTCCCTCTTTTTGCATTCTCTCATAAAGCTTAAACTTCATGAATGGATCTTGACGGAAGTTATAAAAAGCATTGCCTCTAGAAGAGGTAAAAGCCTCTGGAAACTGCTCTTGGATAACAAATTGTTGATTCTGCCATACGGTTAAACAGTCGAAATTATAGCCATGGCCATTAAAAAACTTAATATTATCGGCATAGTTAATCTCTCTATGGGCAGCAATAACTTTTAACAAATATCTTTTTAGTAAAAAATATGAATCTACTCCCAACTCGGGATTGGTTAAATCTGGAGGAGGCAGCATTCGTGCCGAGTAAAAATCGCTATCAATTACTTGTGGTGAACTCTCTTTTAGCTTATAATAGAAGTGCCGAGGGTTATCTTTATCTACCTCAATAAATTCAAATTCAAGATCTAAATCGTCGTAAAATCGGTCGCTAGTAACAGAAGACTCATTAATAGGAAAGCCATCTTCGTCCATTTTAAAAGCTGTGGTGGCATGTTGGAAGTTTCTTACTCTAACAATAGGAATATCTCCAATAAATACCGCACCCTCAATCACAGGTTTCTTCTTGTATAATTTGATAATTTCATCCTTTAGAGCGTCGGGAGTTTTCCAATCACCTGCAAGTATTGTTACACCAAGACCTTCCTGCTCAAGAACCTCTTTATATTCAAGAACCTGAGTTTTAACCGCATTAAAACTTGCACGATCTATCACAACCAAAAACCTTGTATCAAACTTTCCACCAGGAGAGAGAATGAGACTCTTTGCATAAGATTCAACGCTAGAACCTCCAAAGAGCAAAATCAATAATAAAATATTAAAAAATCTTTTCATCGTTCTCCTATTTATCGCATATAAACTTGAATTCGAGCTGCTGTTTTAAGAAGCTCGTTACGTAATTTCTCATTTTCTGGCACAGATGCTGCCAGCTCTTTGCAAACCTTAACAATAGACTCTCTCTCTTTAGATAGCGTGAACCAACCCAAAGCCTCGGCAAGAGCAATTCTTAATGAATCATCTTCACTACTATCTTGCAATACAGCTAGATATTCATCAACATTTTGATGGTAGTTATAATTTCGAAGCATTCTTGCAGCACCTATTCTCGACTTCAAAGATTTCTCTTTATCGGTAATGGCAATTGCCATTTGAGCGATGCTTTTTCGCGAGTCTAAGTTCTTTTTAAACTGGCTCCAAACAGCCTCTTTATTGAAATAAGAGGTATTTGCATCTAACTGCTTCCTAACCTCGGCCTCCAATTTATCCATATCCATTAAATCGAAACAGAAGGTAGCATTAAAAAAGACCCTCTCATCTAAATAATCGTTAAGATAAACCGAAGCAATATATGGTATGAACTCATCTGAGCCAATCTTTCCCATAGAAAAAATAGATTTGCGCCTAATAAATTCATAGGGGTCGAATGCCGAGTTTTCTATTAAATCGCTAAAGTAATCGCCTTTGTAAAATTGTAACAAATGATATACCTGGAGCCTAACTGTATAATAAGGGCTCGAATAGTAGGTATTTACCAAAAGCTGCGGTAACTCTTTATGTTTGAGATTAAACAATTTATGAAGGACCAAGCCTTTAAGGTCTGGTAATTCTTCTTTTTCAAGAACATTGAGCCAGTACGAGATGTCTTTAGATCTAAGATCTAGCTTTGGCCGTCCTTCGCTTTTAAACCTAAAGGTAGGATCGCCAATTATATGTGACTCTAAAATATTTACTTGCTGCGCCCACTCTCCAACGCTATAGCCCAATGCAAGCATTCCCATAAGATCACTCGAACTCTTATCTTGCAATACATTAACACTATTTGCAAACGTAACCAAGGTTTTCCCGCCACCAAAGATATATTCTCCCGCAATGAATTTATCTTCTCTAAAATCGCCATTATAACAGGCATCAAAAATTACCACCCTTGCATTTGGCTTGATAATAGGAACATCTTCAAGAATAATTCCAGTGCGAATGTCTTCCAATGAATCTTTTTTAAGTTGCTCGGCATCAAATGCCCCTGTAAACCAAGTAGAATCTATATTGTAGTATTTCATCCACTCCTGTTTTACCGATTCTCTTTTTAAAGGGTCATTAATTTTTCTTAGAGCATTGCGAAACAGAGCACGAGCAGCATCGCTCCTTTCTTCTAATCCTTTACTAAAAGGAGTTGCAGTTAAATATTGCCTATCTGGCATTCCATGTTCATGAAATATCATTAGGTCCATCTCTTCCCTGCGAAGTTCGTCTATTACAACATCTTTCATGAAAGGGTACATGTTAAATATTAAGAATTTAACAGAGTTACCTTTTGTAAAAGCATTTGGGAACTGCTCTCTAAAAGTATGCCCCTCATCTTTCCAAGCCGTTAAGCTATTGGAAAACGATCCCTCTCCTGTGTAAGAGGTAATCACATCTAGTTTATTCTCTTTCTTGCGCTCGGCAAAGAGTTTTGTAAAGTAATCACGAATTTGTGCATAGCCCTCTTCTCCATCTCTAGTAGGTTTTATTCTTCCTGTATAAATATCGCAACTTATTCTCTGAGGCGAATCGGCCCGTAAAGAGAAGTAGTGGAATAGAGGATTTTGTGATTCTACGCCTAAATAGTCGAACTTTAAATCGAAATCGTCATAAAATCTATCTGATGGGACCGAGGAACTCATAAAGGGATTGAGTTCCTGATCCATCTTAAACGCAGAAGTAAAGTGCTGAGCATCTCTTATCATAGGAATTGGAATGTTACCGATAAACACAGCACCTTCCAACCCACCAGATAGATACATCTTGTACAGGACATCCTTAACCTGCACAGGATTACTCCACACCCGGGCAACCACTACAGCAGAGAACCCTTCGCTCTCTAACACAGACCTGTAGTTTTCTATTTCAGCCTTGCAGGCTGTATATGTTTCTTGATCTACAATAATTGCAAACTCTTTTTGGGCACCAAAAGAGAGTGCCCAAAAAGAGAGTGCTATAATGGTTAAAACCAGTCGTTTTCTAATCATTTGTAAAATATAAATTCATAAAATTAAATCTATTAGACTAATTATAACAATAAGTTTATTAGACCAATTAAATAGATAAATTAATTAAGCCAGTTAAAACGCTAAACCTACTCCAAAAGTGGTTTGAACTCGGTTCCCGTCTCCTTCGGTTGGTTTATAATAATCTAGGGCTATTTTAATAAATGCTCCAGTTTTGTTGTCTCGGCTTATATTCGTAAAGTAACTCACCTGAGCACCAATTTTATAATAACTCTGCTTCATAAATTGAAAGTCTGGAGTCATAAAATCTGTGATAATAATAGATGTAGGTGCCGCTCCACCATAATTGTAAAGCCCATCAAGATTGTTTTTGTATACAAAATCGGCTCCTGCAGTAAATCTATTTGCAAGCTTAAGAGGTACATTTACTTTTGCATTAACTCCCAAATAGAGGTTCTCTACCTTTCTTTGAGATTCAGGCATTAGATAGATGTCGTCGTTTAGCCTATAATTTGCAAACGCACCTGCTTTCCATTTGTACTCACGAGCAGCTCCTCTGTAGAAATCGTACTTAGCAACTATATCGTCTTGAGCATAGGTAGAGCGAATGCTACTGTAAACATCTACCCAGCGCTGTACTTCATAGGTATTATCCAAAACCTGCACATACTCTATACCATTAATTTTATTGAAGTTATATGAGATATCTAAACGGCTTAGATTCTCACCTTCTTTCACAATAGCAAGATTTGCACTAAGGTTCTTTTCATTAACCGACCCTTTTTTTTTAGGTTTAGAATAACTGCTTATCACATCTTCTACCCTATAAGTATAGCCCCCGTTAAACAAGAACTTGATATTTGAGAAACCATATGCATACTGAAATTCTCCACCAATTTTATTCCCATTAGAGATAAAACTAGATAAGCTTTGCAGCCCACCAATTACCGAGGTATAATGGTTGCCCAAGCCTTTCATAACAAATACATCTTGACTTAATTGGGTATTGCTATTAGTATGTTTACGAGTTTCATCTACAAGGTTTTCATACTCTAAGTTCAACCCCACCTTGTGCTCTTCAAACATAGCTGCAACTCCTGGTTTAACATTTATATTATAAAAGTAAACTTCAGAACGAGGGTCCATTTGCTTTGCCCCTGTTTGGGCAGTGTAATGTGCCTGTATACCAAGAATCCATCTATCCCAAAGCGGTTTTAACGCTACTTTCATCTCAAGATTATACTCTTGTTTTTTCCAGTCACTCAAAACCGGATCTACCGGGTAATAAGGCACTCCTCTTTGAGGGATAAGCGATGCTGTGTTAAATAGGGTTCCTCTTTGAGTAATATTATTATACGAAAAATTACCCCACGCATATGCTTGCCCTATTTTTTGACCACCTTCTGAAGATACTCCAAGAGAAGATTCATCTTGGCCATCTTGTTTTAGCTTAAAATCGCCGCTGGTCATATTATACTTTGCTTCAATTGTACTAAAACTTTGAAGATTATCGAATATCATTCCTGCGCCGTTACCGGTACCGAACCAAAGCGATTTGGCCTTTAGTAGTTCTATCGAAACAGGGTTACTCTGTTCTGCTCTATTCTGGGCTGTTGCAACTTGTGTGATAAAGAGAGTCAATACTAACACTCCCGCCCAAACTATATATTTAGTTTTTTTCATTTTCATAGTTTTGATCATGTTAAACACTATTTCCATGTATTCCAAGATGGGGCTTTAGCACCATATCTCCTTATTACCGGAGGATCCATTACCTCAAAATCTTCCGTACTATTGTTTGTATCATAAAGAATAACTCTTCCATCTGCTTTAGTCTCTTTAACTTTACGAGCTACACTTTTTGTAATATAGGTTCCACCAACTGTTGCAACGCCTGCATCTAACACTGCCGGCACCCTCTTTAGCTGAGCTTGGTTTTCATTACCTACGTTTTCAAGAGCGTCAACTACATCTTCAATAGGTATTCTAATACATTCGGTAGTAGAACCAATTGCTTTAACTGCTTTAGTAGGATCTATTGGTTCGGCTGGAAAATAGATTACAAAAGCACCACCAAATACAGTTGTTAGCCACTGAGATGTAGGTTTTGGCCAAAAAGCCATAGTCATATTTATAGCTGGATTGTCCTGAATAAGAGATGTTGTTTTTACTAGTGTCTCGAATTCTGCACTTAATAGATTTACAGGAGATGTTGGGTTTAAATTTTCTTTTTTATGATTGTCTGCCATTTGAGCAATAATAATAGATTCGCCTGGGTTCAATGGATAGTCCATATTGTCTGGGACCTGCCATATTTGAAGTGCATATACAAAATCATTGGCATCTGGTTCTGCCCAAACAGGGAGGTTAGCTGTTGCTGTCATAGGGTTAAGCATCGCAAGAGCAAGCCCCCTAACGTTCTGTACAACCTCACTATTATTATAAATCTCATAATATTGATCTCTAAAATAGGAGCTGTTCGTTGGAGTTCTTGAGCCGGCGAAAAATACCTCTTTAAACACCAGTGCTCCAGATTTAGAAGCTCCAACCTCTACTTCAATCTGCTTATTATTGGTTACAATAGCAGTATTAACAACGTTCCCGCTGTAGTTATAGGTAAAACCGTCTTGGTTTTTTTCTGAGGTTACTGTAATTGTGTAAACTCCGGGTATAATGTTACTCATTGTAACATCTCCGCCAGGAGTCATTGTTGTAGTAAGCTCATACCTTTCGGCATAGTTCACCATTTTCACGGTGAGTTTATCTGGCGTTGGAGCCAATCCCAAGTTAAGCCTAACACTGATTTTTGCACTCAGCGACTCAACATTACCTATTTCGGAAATATCTTTAAATTGCTCGCAAGAAATTGCAGCAAACATCACCAAAACAGATATATATAGTAATTTAATTGTATTTTTCATATCCGTCTAATATTATTTGATTAGTAATGATAGCTCAAAGCCGAAATAGGTAGGTATACTCAATTGAGTAAAAGACCCTGGAGATCGTTTGCTCTCATATAGAGGTCTATTGTTAATTAAGTTATTTGCATAGAAAGAGGCCTTAATGTTTTCTCCAATCTCTTTAGTAAGGTGGAAGTTAATTAAAAGAGTTGGGAAGTAAGACTCAGCAATATGCCTTGTAGAGCTTCTTGGTTCAAACATATATGCAAATTCAGGATTATTTTTATCGGCCGGGTTAAACGGTTTTACTAATCCATCTTTATGTGAAATGTAAGAGACTAGCATTGTATCGTTGCCATATCTGTCCCAGAATTTATTGTGCCAGTTTACCTGAGCTGTTGCTGTAAACACAAATCCAATTGAAGGTATATTATGAGTAATTCTAAGAGATGTTGTAAACCTCTCTCTTTCTTGTTTTCTCATCGACTTTTCATAAATACCAATGTTTTTTTCTAATGAATTAAGATTAGATTTTGAGCTGAAAGTATTTTCGTCACTCCAATCTGTAGATCTCATATAGGCACCATTCAAAACAAAAGAGGTGCGAATAGCATCGAAACGCCCAAAGTCAAAATCGAACTCTACACCTCTGTTAAGTGCTCTTTGGCTATTTCTTGGAGATGAGTAGGCAACAAAAATATTGTTAGTATCCTTTGGCTGTAAAGTAGGTATTGCACCTGGAGTGCTAACAGCCTCTTTATATTGTACATACTCTATTAACTTGTAGTTGTTCACAGATCTACCCATATTGTACCCGTTTCTAAGACTCTCGTTATAAGCTGTTATTGAAAATCTCATCTTCTTCACTCTCAAATCTAAGCCTATTTCTGATTTCTCGTTTGTAGCAATTTTAAGATCTTTATTGCTAGTATCGAATGCTCTTGTAGAAGCAAGGAATAGCTGCTCTTCTTTTGGAACAGTAGAACTGTTAAGAGTATTAAAGTGCACAAAATCGAAATATGCATTTTCTGGATAGAGATAAAGCGTTGTTGGAGCTTTAGATGTAACCCCATATCCACCTCTAATCCATAATTTAGATGGTAAAATATCAAAAGAAAAATTTGTTCTTGGAGTTAAAGCGCTTTTACCGTTTATGTTATCGTATCTACCACCAACTTGAGCTATAAATTCACGTTCTCCCATGCTCCAAGTGAGGTTCTCCTCGGCATAAACTGCTACTTGGTTTATGAATGGAATAGTTGAATATTTTCTTGGTCTTGGAGAGGAGTTTTCTGAGCTCTGACTTCTGGATGGAGGTCTCTCCAAATCATAAACCTTGCCATCTCCAAGGTTACCGTCTGTTTTAAAATCGGTGCCTACTACTATTCTATTTGTAACATTCCCTGTCCTTTTAGAAAATGTTGCATTGATTTTTGCAAACACGTTAACCTCTTTTCCGTAAATGTCGTATCGGCCAAAGTATTCATATGGTAAAAAAGTAGCATATAGGCTATTTTCTTCTGGTTTAATATTTGTAAGCTCCTTACCGTTGTTGTCAAATACTTTTTGGCCTGGTTTGTTACTAAAAATAGCACCATCTCTATTTGCCATTGAATATGCAGCAAATGCATTTGAATTTATAGATTGAGAGAACGAATGTTTATCTCTATAACTTCCGGCAACTGTATATTTAATATTATTGAGCCAGCCCCTATTTATATTCCAAGTTCCATTACTGTTTAGTCTTAAGCCAATATCTTTTGCTCCTGTTTCTAATCTAGTCCTTTGATCGTCTGGATTTTGTTCGCGAGTATCTTTTCCTAGAGAGAAATCTAGTGATGTATTTGTAGAAATCTTGCCAAAAACATTTGAATAGAGAGCTTTTGCTGTTGCTCTTTGATAGTAAGCATAAGATTGCGTAGCATCTGAAACGCTATAGGCATAGTCTCCACTTAAATTAAGGCTACCTCTTTTTTTACCAAGATTCACCCCTTTGCTAATAGATGTTTGGTATACCTGTGGGTCTGTTTTAAATCTGATAGTTAGAGGCTCTTTTCCTGCTTTTGATTTAATAATTACTGCACCAGAAGTAAGGTCGCCATATTCAACAGAAGGTATACCTCTTATAATTTCAATTGATGCTATATTATCTGTAGAGATGCTTCTAATGTCTAGCCCCGAGTTGGGAGATGAGCCGCCGCCAACAGAACCGCCGCTTCCACTTATTACAGGTGAGAGTGTTTGCATATTTGCATTATTAGAGATAGGAGAGCCATCAATAACAATTGATGTTCCCATACTATTCATGTTGGCTCCATCTGTAATACCTATTCCTTTGTTAGTAGGATTAGCCCCAAGGCTTCTAATAGTAAATGTTTTAGCACTAGCCAATCCGCTTTCGTAAGAGGTAACACCACCTGGTAGTAATTGCATTATGTCTGATAATGAGGTGGTTTGAAGGTGGTCCATAGCTTGTCTGGAAATATTTGAAGCTGTTGCTTTTCCTGCTTTACTTTCCTGAGCAACAACCGTCACATCATTCAAGCGGAATGAACTTTGCTGCATCTTTAAATTAAGAGTAGTTACACTCCCTGGTGCCAAAGACATTGTAGTGTCTATTGTTTCCATCCCTAGAAAGTCAATTTTAATATTTACTTTCCCTGGAGAGAGCCTCTCGAATAAAAACTCGCCTCTTGTGTTAGTAACAGTCATTGAACCTTGAGGAAGAATCTGAACAGTGGCAAATTCAACTGGCACATTTACAGTGCCTCTCTCAAGAATAACCCCTTTAAGTGTTGCATAATTAGTTTGAGCCCAGGCACTCCCGGTGCCTAAGAGCATTACAAGCAACAACACTTTAACCGACAATTGAAGCACTTTTGCGTCCCCTGTCCAATTTTGAGTTTTGTGTCTCTTCATAGTTATTATTGTTAATTTAAGTTAGTCATCTAAAGTTATAATTATCGCAAGATTATCTAATAGTTATATAATTACCGCGTAATTACTTTAATTACTTGTTTATTACAATCCTATTTTGATAATCTACTCACGGTTCTAATGAGTTCGTTTCGCACTTCTTGGTCTTTTTCAAATTCAATTTGTTGTATGCAAAAGTCAATTATTTGATCTCTTTTCCAAGAATTTGTATACCAAGCAAAAGCTTCTGCCAAAGTAACTTTCAAATCATTGTCTTGTGATTCTTTCATGAATTTAAACAAAATATCTAAATATGCTGCATTATTTGAATTCCTAAGAGCAGTTATCGCAAATCGTTTGCTTTTGGCTGGCACTGCAATATCTAGTAATTGATTTATATCTTTCTCAGTACTAGTAAGGGTATAATCCAGACGCTTTCTATCTGTAGCCTTCTGCTCATACCAAATGCCCTCTTTCCCTTTAAGCGCAGAATCGAAAGCAGCTAAAGCCATCTCTTTAGAATAGGCCTCACTTGCACCTTTAAGCTGGAAAGCTACACGCAAGCTAGTGCCCGGCGCAATCCTAAGTTTCATAATGTCGTTTAACAATTCTGGAGAACCGTTAGTAGAAGCTTTTTCTGCAGCCAATCTCCTTATCATTTCATAGTTATCATATAAACCAGCTTTTAGAGAAGGTACTATTTGATTGTTATACTTCTTATGAATAAGATAAAAGGCCATTAACCTAATTGTAGGGACACTATTAGTTGTTTGGATTTCTAACAATTGAGTAGGTGTAATAGCGCCATTCAAAAATAGCATTTTCATAGAAAGTGCCATAACCTCCGGATTGCTATCTTTCATAAGCTTTGTCCAGTACTTGACATCGCGTTTCTTATTCACAACTGCTTGGTTCAACCCTTCTAAATCTTTTCTTGCACTTCCATAGCGGTATGTAGGGTCTCCAATAAGATGAGACTCTATTGTGAATTGCTGCTTAGCCCAGTTACCAACACTAACACCCAAATCTAACAGACCTATAAGTTGATTAGTCCATATGTCTTGAAGTGTATTTACAGAGTTGGCTTTTACCACAACTGTGGTACCTTGGTTAAAAATATAGTGACCACTAATGTAATCATCTAAATGGAAAGAGCCATTAAAACAAGCATCTAGCATAATAAAGCGAGCACCTGGTTTATAGCCTTTCAAATCTTTAATGACTATATCTACAGAAGCATCAGAAATACTGTCTTTTTTCATAGTTTCTGGGTCGAACGCATTTGCTACCCAAGATTCCGGAACCCCGTAATTGTCTATATAATATTGTTTAGAAGCAGTTGTATCATCTGCTTGCCTAATTTTTCCTCTGAAAAATTTTCTAGCCATCTCTAGCCAGTCGCTTGCCATATTTGTGAAGGGAGAACCATTTAGGAGTTGGGTATCATCTGCACCATGGTGATGAAGTACTGCTAAGTCTAAATCTTCTCTACCAACCTCGGCCATTAATCTATATTTAACATAATTGTCAAAAGTATAGTCTATATAATTAAGGTTCCCTTTGCCATTTGCAAAGTTTGTAAATTGCTCTGTTAGGGCAAGTCTTTCATCTGCCCTGGCAACCATACTGTTGGAGTTGTAGCCATGCCCGGCAAAGTAAGTCATTTGCTTAATCTGGCGGCGGCTCTCTTTCTCCTTTACAACTTTTGTAAAATATTGGTCTATTAATTGATATTTAGTTTTACCAGCATAGACAGGTGGCTTTATTCTTGCACTGTATATGTCGCTCGCAACACTTTGTGCCCCATCGGGTGAAAGATTATAGTAGTAATAGAGAGAATTTAGCGAGTCTCTTTTAATATAATCGAACTTAAGATCGAAATCGTCGTAATATCTATCAGACGGAATTGAAGAGCGTTGCCAATCTCTCTTTTGATCCATTTTAAAAGCAGTAGATAAATGCTGTGCATTTCTTATCATAGGAATAGGAATATCGCCTACAAACACTGCGCCTTCTAGATTTTCGTTTTTATATAAATTGTGAAGCGCTGCTCTTATTGAATCGGGTACACCCCATTTATCTACGATAATATATGTCTTTAATCCATCGGCCCTAATAGAAGCCGCATAGCTCTCAATAGCTCTTTTGCAGTTAGAGTTTGTTTGACGGTCTACAACAATTGCAACACCTCTTTGTGCTTCTTTTGAAAAAGCTGCCGAGGTAATTATAAGGGCAAGAAGCGTTAATAAATATATTTTTAAAAATTTCATATTAGTTATGTATTTAGAATTATAAAAAACCAACCAATCCTTTGATGAATACTTAATTCATCTTACAGGAAGGGAATCTATTCAAAATTAGTGAAGGGGTAAATATTTCCCTTCAATATAATTCATAAAAGCAATTGGCTATTTTTTTCGAGAATGTGTACTTCCCAACATCGGAACAGTGCGTGAAAATTTTTAATTAGAGGGCGTTTCAATAACGATATCCCTACAAATAAATTACTTTGTGGTAGTAACAGAGTTGAGCTTAGAAATAATAAGTCTTTCGATTGATCCTGAGCTAATTGATCTGACTTAAGGAATTTAAATTTAATCTTACAGCAATCGTCTTTCTTGTGCTGTTTGGCTATTAGGTCTCCCCCACAAATACATTTATGGTGAATTTGCGTATGGCAATTTTCATGAGTACAATCACACTTGGTAACAATACCAAAAAGTGCAATTTGGGAAGAGTGTTTACAGTTGCAAGAGTAAGTTCCTACGCCAATAATGGACAAAAGGTATACCGCAATAACAGGAATAGTAAACAATATGTATTTTACACTCACCATCTTTTTTAATACTATATTGACAAATATAATAAAATATATTTAAAAATGATATCACAGAGAATAAAACTTACTCAAAAACTAATAAACAAAGGAGGTTCGGGCGCTTTCATATTGAAATATGATTCATCTTAAAGAATCCATTCTGTACCCTCTTTTGTATCTTTAATTTGAATTCCTAATCCTATGAGTTTATCTCTAATAGCATCACTTTTAGCGAAATCTCTCTGAGATTTAGCTTCCTTTCTCATTTCTAGCAACATTCCCAAGACTCCTTTCAAAACGGAACTATTGTCCCCAGCTGCAGCTTCATCTATTAGGCCTAGCACATCTTTGGCTATATCATTAAAAAGCACATTTAGCTGTATTATGTCGCCTTTAGAAATAGAAGTACTATTGTCCTTCGCTGTATTTATAATACGTACGGCATCAAATAGGTGAGCTATTGCAATTGGTGTATTCATATCGTCTTGCAAAGCAGCGTATACACCATTAACAAGATTTTGAATCTCTTTAGACACTTCTCCCTCTTTTACATTGAGTTTTGCTAAATCACGTCCAGCTTGCATCATCCTTTTGTATCCTTTCTCGGCAGCTATTAAAGCCTCGTTACTAAAATCTAACGTACTTCTGTAGTGAGCTTGAAGAATAAAGAACCTTATTGTCATAGGGCTAAAGGGCTGCGTAAGAATTTTGTGACTACCAGTAAAAAGCTCTTCAAGAGTAATAAAATTACCTAGAGACTTGCCCATTTTTTGGCCATTTATAGTAATCATATTGTTGTGCATCCAGTAGTTTACCCCACCACTTCCGCGGGCAGCAGTGTTTTGGGCTAGTTCACATTCATGATGTGGGTAACGTAAGTCCATTCCACCTCCATGAATATCAAAATTATCTCCTAAATACTTAGCACTCATTGCAGAGCATTCTAGGTGCCATCCTGGAAAACCATCGCTCCATGGCGAAGGCCAACGCATAATATGTTCTGGAGTTGCTTTTTTCCAAAGGGCAAAATCAAACGGAAATTTCTTATCTTCTTGGCCCTCAAGCACTCTAGAGTTGCTAATCATCTCTTCTAAAGCTCTTCCAGAAAGACGGCCGTATGGGTACTGCTTATTGTATGTTTCCACATCAAAATAGACCGATCCATTACTCTCGTAGGCAAATCCTTTTTCTAAAAGACTCTTAACCAAAGTAATCTGCTCAATAATATGACCGCTTGCTCTAGGTTCAATATTTGGAGGAAGAGTATTTAATAACTTCATTGCCTCGTGATACCTAATTGTAAAGTGCTGTACAATCTCCATAGGCTCTACCTGCTCTAGCCTGGCCTTCTTTTCAATTTTATCTTCACCAAAATCGGCATCGTTCTCCATATGGCCAACATCGGTAATGTTCCTTACATACCTTACTTTATAGCCTAGATGAAGAAATAACCTCACAAGTACATCGTAAGTTATACCCGGGCGAGCATGCCCCAAGTGAGCATCGCCATACACAGTTGGGCCACAAACATAGAGCCCTACCATACCTGGTGTAATAGTTTTAAATTCTTCTTTTGTTCTTGAAAGTGTGTTATAAAGTAGCATTTGCTTTTCCATGATATAAAAACCAATAAAGGAGAGGAATTGTTCTCCTCTCCTAATTTAATCTTCAAAAATAGAAAATATTTTTTACACCTGCGAATTATCTTCCATTTTTATAGCATAAGCAACAATCTCGTAGGTTTGCCTTTCTACTCCCGTTTTAGTGACATACTGTACTGGCTTTAGACGCCCTGTAATCTCTAGAAAATCACCCTTTTTTATTTTTTCAAAATTTGGCATATTCTTACCTGCCCAGGCAACCACATTGTGCCAAACAGTCTCTTCTAGTAGCTCTCCTTTGCGATTTTTATAGTTTTCGTTTGTTGCTAGGGAAAGTCTCATAACAACCCCACCCTCTTCTAATGTGTTAATTTTAGGATCGAACCCTACATTACCTTTCAATTCAACTCTGTTCATACTCTTTCCCATATCAAATGTTTTTAAATGTTAGTATATTACAAAGTAAAAGTTCTCTCAACTATAATTGCTTCAAAAAGGAGTATATTTAATTAAGAAAGAGATAAAAGATAACTTAAATGAGCAATTTTTTATTAATTTACAAAATTACAATAATGATAGAAATTATTAGCTACATTTGAATCTATATTTACATTCTAATAACAGCATTTAAACATCTAATTTACAAGGATATGATAAAAATAACTCCTATTTTAACCTTAGTATTTATTGCTTTCTTAATGACTTCATGTGTAGAAAGTTCCAAAAAATACAAAAATCTTCAGGCTCAGCTAGACTCTCTCTCAATAGTTAAAGATTCTACAACCGCACAGCTAGAAGAGGTTTTCACTACTCTTAATGAGGTAGAAAACGGGCTTCGTAATATTAGAGAAGCCGAAAACATTATAACAGTTCAGTCTCAAACTGGTGGTGAACTAACTGTTAATGCCAGGGAGCAAATGAAACAAGATGTGCAAGCAATAGGCGATGCTATCCTGAATTATAAAGCTCAAATTGAAAAACTCAAGAGCGATAGTCGTGTAAAGTCTGTACAGTTCCAAAAAAGATTAGATGCGCTAACCAAAGAGTTAGAAGAGAAATCTATACTAGTGGCAGATCTTAGTAAGCAATTAGAAGAGAAAGATGCTCAACTTCGCGTAAAAACTCAACAGATTGCAACTCTAGACCAAGCGGTCTCAAATCTTAGAAGCGATGTTGCCTCTTTGAGCCAAGAGAAAGATTTAAATAAAGAGACTATTACAACACAAGATCAACTGCTGAACACTGCTTTTTATATAGCTGGCTCTAAAGAAGAGCTAATTAACTCAAGAGTTCTCTCTAAAGGTGGGTTATTCCGTTCGGCCAAAATTTCATACGAGGCAGAACAATCGGCATTCGTAAAAATTGACATAAGGAACATTACCGATATTAATTTAAATGCTAAGAGAGCTAAAGTGCTATCGGTACATCCAACTGGCACATACGCTTTAGAAGCAGACGCAAATGGCATGCTTGTTTTGAGAATATCTTCGCCTAAAGCTTTCTGGGAGCAAACTAAATACCTTGTTATCCAAATTCAATAGCGTTTGGTATTCAAGTCTAATAACAGTTTTTTACTGAAATTCAGTAAAAAAATTTATAATTTATTCGAAAATAAAAATTTTATGCATTTAAAAATTGGAACGGTTATTGCCGTATCTCTACTCCTTATTACAAACTCATGCAGCAATAACATGACAGAAAATCCATTATTAGTTAAATCAACTAACCCATATGAAGCTCCTGCTTTCGGCCAGATTAAAGAAGAGCATTACAAACCTGCTTTTGAGCAAGCAATAATTTTAGGTCGAGCTCAAATAGACTCTATTACAGCCCAAACTAGCCCAGCTACATTTGAGAATACAATTGAAGCATTGGAGCTTGCAGGCAAAGAGCTAACAGCTGTGAGTGCAATATTCTTTAATTTAAACGAAGCAAACACGAATGATACCATGCAACAGATTGCAATGGATATCTCGCCAATATTGTCTGAGTATTCGAACGACATTCTTCTAAACCAAACATTGTTTATTAGAATAAAAGAGGTTTATAACAAGCGAGACTCGCTAAAGCTAACTCCAGAGCAATTAAGACTAACAGAAGAGACCTACAAAAGCTTTGCTAGAAACGGAGCAAATCTTGAAGGTGAGGCAAAAGAGCAATTTCGCGAAATTTCTAAAGAGCTTTCGCAGCTAACATTAAAATATAGCCAGAATATATTAGCTGCAACCAATGAGTTTTCTATGCACATCCAAGACAGCTCTGTATTAACCGGGCTTCCTCCTTTTGTTTTAGATGCTGCTGCTTCAGAAGCAAAAGAACGCTCTTTAGACGGGTGGGTTTTTACTCTTCAGGAGCCGAGTTTTGGACCCTTTTTAAAGTATAGTAGCAATAGAGAGCTTCGTGAAAAGATGTGGAGAGCCTATAGCAGTAAAGCCTTGAACGATAAGTTTGACAATCAAGAAAACATAAAATCAATAGTAACTCTGCGCCAGAGAAAAGCAGCATTACTTGGCTATCCTACCCACGCTGCATATGTGCTGGAAGACAATATGGCAGGCACACCCGAAAAAGTTAATGGTTTTTTAGAAGAACTCATTACAAAAACTCTCCCGTATGCAAAAGCCGAGCTTAATGAAATAGAATCATATGCAGTAGCCAATGGTTTCGAAGGTACGTTTATGCCTTGGGATTTTAGTTATTGGTCAGAGAAGTATAAGAACGAGAAATATGCAATTAATGACCAATTGTTAAAGCCATATTTTCGTTTAGAAAATGTAGAAAACGCAATTTTTGCACTTGCCGATTCTCTTTACGGGCTAAAATTTACTCAAAACAAATCTATTCCAGTATATCACCCCGATGTTAAAGTCTATGAAGTAAATGATCAAAGTGGCCAATTTATTTCACTGCTATATATAGATTTTTTTCCAAGAGCATCTAAAAGAGGTGGAGCTTGGATGACTGCATTCAGGGAACAATCTATAGTAAATAAAGAGGAAAAGAGACCTTTTGTTTCATTGGTTTTAAACTTTACTAAACCAACCGAAACATCGCCCTCTCTGCTTACTTTTTACGAAGTTACCACACTGCTTCACGAATTTGGACATGCTCTACACGGAATGCTTGCTCAAGGAACCTACTCTTCTCTTACCGGAACCAACGTTGTTAGAGACTTTGTAGAACTTCCATCGCAAATTATGGAGAACTGGGCAACCGAGAAAGAGTTCCTGAAATCTTTTGCAAAGCATTACCAAACAGGCGAGGCAATTCCAGATGAGCTAATAGACAAAATTATTGCTGCTCGCAATTTCTTAAGTGGATATCAAAATGTTAGACAACTATCTTTTGGAATCAATGATATGGCCTGGCATAACCTTACCAATCCAGAACAAGTTACCGACATTGTTGCTTTTGAACAAAATGCACTTAAAAAAACAAGACTATTGCCTCAGCCAGATTCGGTTGCACTCTCTACTTCGTTTGGTCATATTTTCGCTGGTGGTTACTCAGCAGGATATTACAGTTATAAATGGGCCGAGGTGCTAGAGGCAGATGCTTTCTCTCTATTCAAGGAGAAGGGCATCTTTAATAAAGAGATTGCTGCTTCTTTCCGCGACAACATTCTTTCGAGAGGAAATATGGAAGATGCAGCACAACTTTTTCGCAATTTTAGAGGCCGCGACCCAAGGCCGGAAGCCCTTTTAGAGAAGTTTGGTATGAAATAGAAACTTATAGCAAACTACTTAGCTAAATTCTACTATCAAAAGGAGATTTAATAAACGACAAAAGGTGTCAAAAGCAATGTTTGACACCTTTTTTATATCCCTTTTTAAGCTTGAAAGATGGCGCTATTGCTAGTTCTTAAAAAATAATTACCTTGCATAACTTATCAGATGGGGGATAAGCGAAACTTCAAAAACAAATTAACTAACAAACTGAAACTATGAAAAGGAAACTATTGGTATTTTTCCTCTTTTGTGTTGGGTTCTCGGTAACATTACTGGCCCAAACAGAAAAAAAGCGCTACTCAATTACCGGCTTCGTCTATGAATATGAGACGAATAACCCTATAGAGATGGCTTTCGTAACCCTTCCAGATCTTAACCTGTGGGGAACAACCGATTCAAAAGGCAAATTCTTACTTAACCGAGTTATTCCAGGTAAGACAAAAATTGAAATAACTTGCTTGGGATTCGAGACTGTAACAATGGAAGTTACAATTACACGAGACATAGATAGTCTTGTTTTCAGATTAAAAGAAGAGAACCTAAAATTAAAATCTGTTACAGTTACTGCCACTGCAAATAAAAGTGCGCTAACAACCACTACCCGAATGGATAGACAGGCCATAGACCACCTTCAAGTAATTAACCCTACAGATATTATGAGTTTGCTCCCGGGTGGCAGAACCGTAAACCCCAATCTATTGGAAAAAAGCATTTTCAATATTAGAGGAGGTGATGGAAACGGCTCTTTTGGAACAGCAGTAGAGGTAGATGGAGTTAGACTCTCTTCTAATAGTAACATGACTGGAGTTGTGGGTGTAGACACTCGTAACCTATCGACATCTAACTTTGAGTCTATAGAGGTAATCACAGGTGTTCCATCTGTTGAATACGGCGATATGACAGCAGGTCTTGTTATAATCAAAAGCAAAAAAGGGCGCTCCCCATTCTCGGCGTCGGTCTCTCTAAACCCTAACGCTAAACAGGTATCTGTTAGTAAAGGTCTAGACCTTAAAAATGATAGAGGTATTATCAATATTAATGCAGAGTATGCACACGCATTCAAAGATCCAGTTTCAAGATATACTACATATTTCAGAAACGGATATGGCGTTAGTTATTCAAACACTTACAACAGAGACGCCAAACCTTTAAGATTAGATATTAATCTAGGTGGAAGCATTGGAAGGCAAGACGCCAAGGCAGACCCCGATGCCTATAAAGATGAATGGATATCTACTACCGATAATGCTTTAAGATTTGGAGCCAATGCCAATTGGTTAATAAACAATAACTATATAACTAGTCTAGATTTTATCATGAGCGCTAGTTATAAAGACGATAATTATAAAAAAAACGAATATTACTCATTTGCTACAATAAGGCCTTCAATCAATAGTACAGAGAGTGGTTACCACGAAACTAATTATTTGCCCGCACAGTTTTATAATCTTAAAATGATAGATAGCAAGAACTTAGATATGAGTGCTAATGTAAAGGCTACTCTTATTAGGCGCTATGGAGCTGTTATGAACTCAATAAAAGCAGGTCTTGGATGGAGCAGTAGCGGTAACGTTGGCGAAGGTGAAAACTATGCTCAAAATATATATCCAGATAGGTATCGTCCTAGGCCATATACAGACATCCCATTTCTTAACAATAT
>CAZHHY010000009.1:17619-20835 GCA_964532375.1 uncultured Muribaculaceae bacterium | reverse complement strand
CCCTTCAGTTACATTTATTTCTTGAATTTCTTGGGCCCCAATTGAGTTTTTGCTATTATTTTCATAATTATTTGATAAAACTACTCTAAAGTTTGTGTTTTTATTAAAGCTTTGTAGCCTATGGTTTAGCTCTTCTTTAATTGATTCCTGGAGTATAGTTTCTGTCTGTTTTTTATACTCACTCTTTTCATTATCAATTATTCTAAATAACCAAACAGCCTGCAAAGCTAGCAGAAAAAATATTGTAATAGTAGAAAAAATTAAAGCACGGTTTAACATTTTGAGTAAGTTGTGAGCAATCTGTGAGCGTTCTATGTGCAAATCTACTAAATATTATTAATTTATTTGTATTGCAAAACAACAACAACAAACAATAACAATTAAATTTTAAAGCCATGGAAACAACATTTGAAAAACTAAACGACCAAGAGATGATCAACGTAGTAGGTGGTGATAGGGTAGTTAGAATTACAGATCAGTTCGGGAATGTACTTTATGTAATTATAGAGGAATCACCTAAACAAGCAACTCCAGAACCGTAGTATTTTCCTCATGGAGTTTTGATTAAAAAGCTCACAACTTGCTCATAATTAGTACTTTAATTTGGTTTGAATATAATTTTTATTATATTTGTAATGCCTTATTGACTTTTTAAAAAAGATATAATTGAAACCTTTTAAATACTTCCCCCAAATAGATGCTACAGATTGTGGCCCGTCTGCTTTGCGAATGGTTGCAATGCATTATGGAAAACATTTTAGCATGGACAATTTGCGAGAGAGGTGCGAGAAGGGGCGTTTAGGGGTTAATCTTCTTGGAATAAGCAAAGCGGCCGAGAGCATAGGTCTTAGAACTCTTGGGGCAAGGCTCTCTTTTGAAGAACTTTGTAAGGCTACTTTGCCTGCAATAGTGCATTGGAATCAAAATCATTTTGTAGTTCTTTATGCAGTAAAGGGAAAGGGGAGTAAGATTAAAATGCATATTGCCGACCCTGCAACAGGAATGGTTAAGTTAACTGCCAAGGAGTTCCAAAAATGTTGGTTCAGTACAGTAGCTGGAGGTGAAGGGCGAGGTATTGCACTCTTTTTAGAGCCTACTCCAAAATTTTATGATTCAGAAGAAGACTCTATAGATTATAGAGGATTTAAGTTTTTGAGTTCATATCTTAAACCTCATAAAAAACTTTTTGCCCAACTTATTGTGGGTCTAGTAGCCGGCAGCTTAATACAGCTCATATTCCCTTTTCTTACTCAAAGCATTGTAGATATTGGCATAGGTACTAGAGATATAGGGTTTATTTGGCTCATCCTTATTGCTCAATTGATGTTGGCATTGAGTGCTGCATCGGTAGATTTTATTAGAGGTTGGATTCTATTGCATCTTGGAACTCGTATAAACATATCGCTTATATCTGATTTCCTAAGTAAACTAATGCGTTTACCAGTTGGCTTTTTCGACTCTAGAATTATTGGAGATCTTTTGCAACGGATAGGAGATCACAGAAGAATACAGAATTTTCTTACAGGACAGTCACTTACAGTGCTCTTTTCGGCCGTAAATATTCTTATTTTCGGAGCTGTACTGTTATATTATAATTTGCTCATTTTTGTTGTTTTTATTTCGGCCTCGGCACTTTATATTGCATGGGTATTGCTCTTTATGAAAAAAAGAAGGGAGTTAGATAATCGTACCTTTACACAAAATGCTGCAAACCAGAGCTCTATAATTCAGTTGATAACTGGTATGCAAGAGATAAAGCTAAACTCTTGTGAGAACCAAAAAAGGTGGGAGTGGGAGCATATTCAAGCAAAATTATTTAAATTAAGTATAAAAGGGCTTTCTTTGGGGCAATACCAAGAGGCAGGTGCTACTTTTATAAATCAACTTAAGAATATTTTTATCACAGTGCTTGCTGCTACTTCTGTAATTAACGGCGAACTCACACTTGGTATGATGCTCTCTGTGCAATATATTATAGGTCAACTTAACGCGCCGCTAGCAAATATAATAGGTTTTATTAGGGCCTCCCAAGATGCTAAAATAAGCTTAGAGAGACTAGCAGAGGTGCATGAAAAACAAGATGAAGAGAACCCGAACCAATCTCTTCTTATAGATATCCCCATATCCAAACCTATCGAAATGGATAATCTCTCGTTTCGATACGAAGGAGCGGGTTCTCCTCTTGTTTTGAAGAAAGTAAACCTCTCTATACCAAGCGGTAAAATTACTGCGATTGTAGGAATGAGTGGAAGCGGTAAAACTACTTTAATTAAGCTATTACTTGGCTTTTATAAGCCGGTTTCGGGTGATATACTCTATGGTGGGCATAATCTCTCAAATATTAGTAAGTCTAAGTGGAGAGAGAGATGTGGAGTAGTTATGCAAGATGGTTTTATTTTTTCCGATACTATTGCCAAAAATATTGCACCAGCCAGCGAAGAGATAGATCATGAAAAATTATTAAAAGCGGTTGAAACTGCTAGAATTAAAGAATTTATAGAGACTCTGCCTATGGCCTATAATACTAAAATAGGACAGGAGGGTCTTGGCTTGAGCCAAGGGCAAAAGCAACGAATTTTAATAGCTAGAGCTGTATATAAAGATCCTGAATTTATAATATTTGACGAAGCCACCAATGCTCTTGATGCGAAAAATGAGAGAGAGATAATGAAGAATCTCGAGGAGTTTTTCAAAGGCAGAACTGTTGTTGTTGTTGCACACCGCCTGAGCACCGTTAAGAATGCCGATAATATTGTTGTACTTGATAAAGGTATGGTAATAGAGCAAGGCACGCATAAAGAGTTGGTGGCAAATGGGAACATGTATTACGAACTTGTTAAAAACCAACTCTATGTCTAATGAACGTAAATTTGAAATTCGTTCAGACGAAGTAAACGACATTCTAACCAAAATTCCGGGTTGGATGGTGCGCTCTGGCAGTATGGTTATCTTAGGTATATTGTTGTTGCTAATAATAGGCGCATCGTTCTTTAAATACCCCGATATAATTACTGCTCCCGTAGTGGTTACATCTCAAAATCTTCCGGCGCAAATAATATCAAAAAAAGCAGGCAGGATTACAACTATAATTCCAGCGAACGGAGCTGTTGTTAAAAAGGGAGATGTTATTGCTATATTAGAAAACCCTGCAGATTTTTCTGACTACATAGAGGTTAAAGAAATTTGCAATGAATATCCAAATATTAAAAAAGATTT
>CAZHHY010000009.1:0-17609 GCA_964532375.1 uncultured Muribaculaceae bacterium | reverse complement strand
GAGATGCAACAAGCATATAGTCAATTTGTTAAAAGCCATAGAGAGTATCTCTCTTTTATCTCTTTAGATTACCATGGTAAAATGGTTCGCTCTGTAAAGAAAGAGATTGTAACCAAAGAAGAGCAGCTTAATATCTCGCTCAAAAGAGAGCAAATTGCAAAAGAACAATATAGGATTTCGCAAGAGCTGTATAACAGAGAGAAAGCTCTTTTTGAACAGAAAGCAATTTCTAGACAAGATTTTGATAAGGCCTATAGTGCATCGCTTTTAGCTGCTCAACAGTTAGAAGGCGCAAAAGAAGAGTGCAACTCTGCTAGAGCAGATCTTATTAAAACTAATCAAACTATACTAAATTTGGAATTAGCTCGTGAAGAAGGTTTTAGCAATCTCAAAAGAGTTATGGAGGCCAATCACTCTATCTTAACATCGCAACTTGGAGAGTGGGAACAAACTAACCTTTTTATTGCACCAGTTAATGGTTTAGTCTCTTTTACTAGCTTTTGGCAAGAGAATCAAAATGTACTTGCAGGAGAGATTGTTTTTACCATTTTACCCGATAACGAAAAGAAGATTGCTGGAAAAGTATACCTTCCTATGAATGGGGCTGGCAAGGTAAAGCTAGGCCAAAAGGTTAATATAAAGCTAGATAGTTATCCTTATATGGAATATGGTATGGTAGAGTGCTCTGTTACCGCCATATCTCTTTTACCTGCCTCTCTTGGAGAGCATAGAGCTTATATTGTAGAGGTAGATTTCCCTAACGGGCTAAAAACTACTTACAATATAGAATTGAATTTTGGCGAAGAGATGCATGGAATTGCCCAAATTATAACCGAAGAGGCTTCGCTACTCAGGCGAATATTCTATCCTTTAAACCACCTAATTAAAACATACTTTTAATTAATTGTGACATGAACCCAATTTACTCTTTACTCATAGTTTCTATTGTTGCTGGTTTTATTACTAGTACTATTGCCTTTTTCTTAAATAGAGGGCTGTGGCACACTAAACTAAAAAAGAACCCAATACCTTTTTTGAATACTTATGTAACTACTATATATCAGTTTAACGATAAAATTTTAAGTGCAGTGTCGCTTTCGGTATCTATAGCTGCTTGTATAATAATAGGTAATTCACTTTATATCATATTTTACTGTGATTCTTTATCTTTATCTTTTTGCGATGTCGCAAAGATATTTTTAGCCATAACAGCTCTAAGAACAACTTTTATTTTGATTGGCTACTCTTTTTTTTACGACGAAAAACTTATCCAAGAGTAATAGATTATCTAATATTTATTATATTTGCGGTTCATGCAAAAAGTTATAAGATATCTATTTTCTCTTTTAGTGTTGTTGGCATACATGTTTACCAGCATTGGTTTTGGTGTGCATGAGTGTAGTGCTAAAGGGACTAGACAAATTCTTATTATTAATATTGATAGGCCATGTGAGCAAATTCACGATTACTGCTCTTGTAATTCTAAAAGCTGTAGTGCAAACCAACATTCACATAATTGCTGCTCTACAGAGATTTATCATCTAGACTTAGCCTACGATAACACAGATTCTAGCATTGACGCTTTGTTGTATTTAGAGCAAGAGGCTACAGATTGTCCAATGGTTGCATTGAATAGCTCAACTTCAATGAGTGCTCCTTTAAGCACAAACCTAGAGTTCAAACATGGGCCACCTATTTACATAGCAACAAATAAAATTCTTGCTATTTTAGCTCAATGGAGATTATAGAACAACTGCAGTAAGTACAATTTCTTGTTTAATAGATAAACAAGATTTGAATTATCGCAATTTTACTATAATGTTATAAAGCTAAATATGAAATTCGTAAAGAAAATTTTATTGATTATTGTTGCCATTGTTATGGCAAACACACTCTATTCCCAAACAGTTAGTGGGGTAGTTAAGGTTAAAAAAACTAATGGCTCTTTTGAGCCAATGCCATATGCGTCAATTTATTGGTTAGAAGAAAAAAAGGTATTTGAATCTAATGATAAAGGGCTCTTTTCTTTTGACAGGAAAAACAAAGAGCAAATTTCACTAGTAGCAACCTTTGTGGGCTACACTCAAGATACTTTAATTTTATTTAAAGATGACAATAGAGCAGAGCTCATTATTAAAGAAGGTGCTGAGTTAGAAGCTGCTAGGCTTGTAACTCGCCAACAGGGGAACTATATTTCTAAACTCTCGTCGCTAAAGACAGAAGTTATCACTGCTGCAGGTTTGTGTAAAATGGCATGCTGTAACTTGGCAGAGAGTTTCGAAAATTCGGCCAGTGTTACAGTGGGTTATGCCGATGCAATTACTGGCGCAAGGCAAATTCGTCTATTGGGACTTTCTGGAATATATACCCAAATGTTAGATGAGAATAGGCCAGTAATGAGAGGTATTGCCTCTCCTTTTGGGCTCTCTTATGTTCCCGGTCAGTGGCTAGAGAGTATTCAAATTGCTAAAGGGCCCTCTTCTGTAATAAATGGTTTAGAGGCTATCTCGGGACAAATAAATTTAGAGTACCGCAAACCTACTGCAGAGCAGCCTCTCTTTGTAAATCTCTTTTTAAGTAGCGCGTTAAGAACGGAGGCCAATATTGCCTCTTCGCTTCAATTGAATAATAAGTGGAGCACTGTTATTTTAGGACACATCTCTAACGACCCAGCCACTCATGATGGAAATAATGATGGCTTTAGAGACGAACCACAATCGCTTCAATTCAATTTCTCTAACCGTTGGCTCTACATGGCCGAGAATGGAACTCAAATTCGTTTTGGGTTCAAGGCTCTTAGCGACGATAGATTGGCAGGCCAAATGGATTTTTCTAGAGATAATGAAAGAACTACTCAGAGCTGGGGTTCTAATATTAAGAACAGTGGCTTTAATGGATATGCTAAAGCAGGATTCCCATTAACCCCTAATAATGCACAAAACATAGCAATTGTAGTAGACTATGCCTATCATAAGTTAGATTCCTATTTTGGGTTAAAAGATTACAATGCAAATCAAAATTCGCTATTCGCAAATCTTATTTACCAAAATGAGATGAATGGAAATCATAAATACTCATTGGGTTTAAGTGCACATGCCGATAAAATTGAAGAACATGTAAGAGATTATTTTAGGATGACTTATTATGATTTCTATCCAGGAAGAGAAGAGAATGCAATTGGAGGCTACGGTGAGTACACCTATACAAATGAAGAGAAGATATCTGTTGTAACTGGTTTTAGATTAGAATATAACAATATTCACGGTTGGTTACCTGCTCCTAGGATTAATGTTAAATATGCATTTGACCCTCGTTTAATCTTTAGAGCTCTTGCAGGCAGAGGTTTCCGTTCGGCATATATAATTCCCGATAATATGGGAATCCTCTCTACAGGAAGAAGAATTGAAAGTTGGGGTAATCTAGATATAGAAGATGCATGGACATATGGTGCAAATTTAACCGGATACTTTCCACTAGGCTTTGAAGATGCCTCTGTAAGCTTCGATTACTTTAGAACCGATTTTAACAAGCAGGTAATTGTAGACCAAGAGTATGATTTATCTAAAATTTCTATCTATAATTTAGATGGCAGATCTTATACAAATACCTATCAAGTAGATCTTAGCGTAGAGCCAATTGAAAGATTGACTATGCTTGCCACCATAAGATATACCGATGCTAAAACCACCTTAAAAGGGCAAGGGTTAGTAGAAAAACCATTGACAAGTAGGTATAAAGGGGTATTTAATGTTCAATATGCAACCAGAATGAATATTTGGACCTTCGATTTCACAGCTCAATTAAATGGCCCATCTCGCATACCTAGTTTTGCTGGTGGTGGTGAATCGCCAGTATACCCAATGCTGTTTGCTCAGGTTACAAAAAAATTCAGAGATCTTGAGGTCTATGTGGGAGCAGAAAATCTTACAAATTACAAACAAGAGAATCCAATATTAGATGCTCAAAACCCATATAGTGAAAATTTTAATGCCTCTATTATATGGGGCCCATTAATGGGTACTAAAGTATACGCTGGGTTAAGATTTACATTATGGAAATAATATTTTTAATAAATTTTACTAAACAATTATGATAATGAAAACAATTCAACTAATTTCTATTTTATTGCTTTCTATATTACTTTTTATGTCGGAAGCAGTTATAGCACAAAACAAGAAAGATAAAAAAGATGCCGAAGTTACATTTTCGGTTCCTATTGATTGTGCTAGTTGCCAGAAGAAGCTAGAAGCTAAACTTCCTTACGAAAAAGGGGTAAAAGACCTTAAAATTAATCTTGAGAAACAGACTATTTGGTTCTTATATAGCCCAGATAAAACTGACAAAGAAACCCTTGTAAAAGCACTTGACAAACTTGGTTATGCGGCTAAAGAATTGATTCCTGTAACTGAAAAAGTAGGTGTCGGCCAGGTTAAATAAATAATTATTATGAATCGGATGATATTTAAGTTCATCTGTATATTACTAACAGTAACCACTTTTGGCTCTCTCTATTCACAAGAGACTAAAAGTGGCTCTGTTTTTTATGAACAGATTAGGACTCTCTCTTTTGAAGAGAGAGAAAGCATGGCGGTGAAAGAGATTCTTGCTGGCAATTTCCCGGAGTTTCTTAAAAACTATGTGGCTATTACCTATAGTGAGAAAGATGCAAAAGGTAAAGAGCACAAAGTTACTATTTATGTATCTCCAGATTATTTATCTATTGGAAACTCGCTAGACTATTTTATTATACCCCTTTCGCCAATGGCTTCAGAAGAAATTGCTAAGTCAATGGATGCTTCATTACCCACTCCTAAAATGGTAGATCTAATTTATGAAAAGTGTGAATTAAAACTGGAGCCGTTTAACTATATACCAAGAGACAACAGAAATGAGACTCCAGACATTCTTTATGATCATTCCAAAGTTATTCAGGCCCAAATAAAAGCTGCGGGATACGCTCCTGGAGTTTTTGTTGCTGGCACAAAAAAAGATCTTGTTATCTCTTCTAAATTGATAGATTCTACAAGAACTCATCATGTAACCATCTATGGGTGGCATAGGCTTAATGGTAAACCTATTCAGCCTGTAAACAACATTCACATTAACACCTATGTAGATTATAGCCACGGAACTAGATTGATTTCTAACAAAGTAATTATAGATGGAAAAGAGCATAACTATAGCGATGTCCTTAAAAATTCGTTACTTTACACTTTGTTGTCTAATGAAAACGGGCCTTTAAGTAAGACCTCTTATTAATATCATTTAAATACCGAAATATGAAAAAAATATTTACGATTCTATTTGCTTTAACTCTATTAGCAAATATTTCAGTTACAGCAGAAAATTCTTGGATAAGAATTAATCAAGCAGGGTATCTGCCACAAGATATTAAAGTTGCTGTTTTTATCTCTCTAGATCAAAACTCGGTTAGCGACTTTTCGGTATTTGAAGCCACTACAAATAATGAGGTTTTGAAAGCAACCGGAAAAATAACAGGAGCTTCTCAATGGGGTATGCAGAGTGCCTTTAGGTTTGATTTTTCTTCTATTGAAAAGCAGGGAGAGTATTATATTGCCTCTAACGGAGTTAAATCGCCTGTTTTTAAGATTAGTGCAAGTGCATATGATGGCCTTGCCGATTTTCTTTTGGAGTATATGAGGCAGCAAAGATGTGGCGATAACCCCTATACAGGCGAGTTGTGCCACCAACACGATGGTTTTATAGTAGATCACCCCACAAGAACAGGCGAGAAAGTAGATGTGAGAGGCGGTTGGCACGACGCAACTGATTATTTGCAGTATACTACAACCTCGGCAACCTCTATGTACCATATGATGTTTGCTTGGGAACAAACTAAAGATAAATCTGTCTTTAAAGATAAATTTAATGCAGCTGGTAGGCCAGGTGCAAATGGTATTCCAGATATTTTAGATGAAATTCGTTGGGGATTGGAGTGGCTTGTGAAGATGAATCCAGAAGATAAAGTAATGTTTAATCAAATAGCAGACGATAGAGATCATGCTGGTTTCCGTTTGCCACAGAACGATACAGTAAATTATGGTTGGGGGCCTGGAAAAGGGCGCCCTGTCTATTTTGTAACTGGCGAACCTCAAACTATTGGCAATCACATAAATAGGACAACTGGAGTAGCTTCTACAGCAGGTAAATTCTCTTCTAGCTTTGCGTTAGGGGCTCAAATTTTTAATGAGCTAGACCCTCAATTTGCTTCTGTTATGAGAGAGAAATCTATACAAGCATACAACTTTGCAGTTGAAAAACCAGGAAATACTCAAACAGCATGTAAAGTTTCTCCTTATTTTTATGAAGAAGATACTTATGTAGATGACATAGAGCTTGCTGCAGCTACTATATACCACTATAATAATGAGCCCGATTGGAGAAAAAAGGCCGATTATTGGGGGCAGTTAGAGCCAGTTACCCCTTGGATGGAACTAGGTAGAGGCAGGCATTATCAATTTTACCCTTTCCTTAATTTAGGACATTACTATTTGGCTATATCTTCAGATGGACCCACTCGTGCAAAATACTTAGGCTATATGCGAGATGCTCTAGAGCACCTTAGAAAAAGAGCCGATGACGACCCGTTTATGTATGGAATTCCATTCCTTTGGTGTTCAAATAATTTAGTCTCGGCAGCAATTACCCATGCCCATCTTTACAGAGAAGCTTCTGGAGACGATACTTATTTAGAGATGGAGATGGCTCTTAGAGACTGGCTCTTTGGCACTAATCCATGGGGCACTTCTATGATAGTTGGTTTTCCAGAGGGTGGCGATTTTCCAATGTATCCTCACTCGTCTTATACTGTTCACAATGGCGATATTACATATGGTGGGTTGGTAGATGGCCCTATTGAAAGAGAGCTATTTTTGGAAAGAGCAGGTAAATCCTTAACAAAGCCAGATACCTATGCTCTGTTCAATAATGGCAAAGCGGTTTACCATGACGATATTGGCGATTATGCATCTAATGAGCCAACAATGGATGGAACTGCAGGTTTGAGTTACTATTTTTCGGCAATGGAGGCTTTAGGAAAGAGCTATAAAGAAAAAAAAAAGTAGTTACAGATAACTGGGGAGCCGTAATAAGAAAAAATCCAGAAGAAAAAGTAATATATCTTCTTTTTTCTGCCGATTCTATGTTCGAGGGAGGGGCTAAAATATTGAAGAGTCTAGCTAAGAACAAGATTAAAGGATCTTTTTTCTTTACTGGAAATTATTTGAGATTAAAAGAGCATAATAGAATTACTAAGCGAATTATTAAAGAGGGCCATTACGTTGGAGCCCATTCAGATAGGCACATTCTTTACGCTCCATGGGATAACAGAGATAAAACTCTGCCTGCCCCTGATTCCCTTTATAACGATCTTAAAAATAACTATATAGAGCTTGCTAAGTTTGGGATATCTATTGTTGATGCTCCTTGGTTTTTACCGCCATATGAGTGGTATAACAGAGAGAGTGTGGCAATTGCATCTAGTTTTGGGCTGAAAACCTTAAATTATACTCCTGGTACAGCTACTCCGGCAGACTATACTACTCCAGATATGAAAAATTATAAAACCTCGGCACAACTTATTGAGGCGCTATTCAGTTTTGAGAAGAAAGCGGGGCTAAATGGTGCTTTTGTTCTGATTCACCCTGGAACAGAGGCTAGCCGTACAGATAAATTGTATGATAATCTAGACTTTATAATACAATATCTTAAAAAAATAGGTTACAGATTTGAGAGGTTGTAATTTTGTTTAACTTTGTAGATTGCGTGCAAGAGGTGCATTGCATTTTAAAATTTCAGTAAAGACTTATGTATAAGATTGTAAGGAAAAAATTCCTGACTCCTTCTATTGCCTTAATGGATGTAGATGCGCCTAGAATGGCCAAGTCTGCAAAGCCGGGTCAATTTTTAATTGTGAGAGTTCATTCAAAAGGAGAGAGAATCCCTTTGACTATTTGTGACTACGATAGCGATAAAGGTACTGTTACTATAGTTACTCAAGTTGTAGGCGCGTCTAGTAGAATGATTTGCCATATGGAAGAGGGAGACCACTTTACAGATTTCGCTGGACCATTGGGGCAACCTTCTGAATTTATACATATGTCTCGAGAAGAGCTATCGGCTATGAGATTTATTTTTGTTGCTGGTGGCTTGGGAACCGCTCCGGTATACCCGCAGGTGAAATTTCTTCACTCAATGGGTGCCAAAATAGATGTTATAATTGGTGCTAAGAATAAAGACATGGTAATTTTTGAACAGGAGATGAGTGCTGTTTGCGACAATCTTTACATCTGTACAGACGATGGCTCATACGGCAGAAAAGGGCTGGTAACAGAAATGCTCAAAGAGTTATTAGATAAAGGAGAGAAGTATGACCAAGCAGTTGCTATTGGCCCTATGATAATGATGAAGTTTGTAACTCTAACTGCTAAGCCATATAATTTACCATTGGTAGTGAGTTTAAATACCCTAATGGTAGATGGCACTGGTATGTGTGGCGCTTGCCGAGTTTCTGTTGGAGACCAGGTAAAGTTTGCTTGTGTAGACGGGCCTGAATTCGACGCATATAAGGTAGATTTTGACGAGGCTATGAGAAGGCAGGGAATGTATAAGACAATTGAAAAAGAGGCCGATCATAAATGTAAAATTGGTTTAGGAAATGAGAAATAAGATACCAAGAGTTCCGGTTAGGGAGCAAGACCCACAAGAGAGGGTTAAGAATTTTAGTGAAGTATGCTACGGATACAATTTAGAAGAGGCAATGCTAGAGGCATCTAGATGCCTTGGCTGTAAGAATCCTGCTTGTGTAACTGATTGCCCTGTAAACATTCAAATACCAAATTTTATATACCAAGTAGAGCTTGGCAACATAGAAGAGGCTGCTAGAATTATCTCTAACGATAGCTCTTTGCCTGCTGTTTGTGGGCGAGTTTGTCCACAGGAGTCGCAGTGCGAGGGAGCTTGTATTTTAGGAATTAAAAAAGAGCCGGTTGCAATTGGCAAATTAGAGAGATTTGTGGCCGATTGGAGCCGAGATAATAATGTTAAATTTACCGAAAGAGAATCTTCCAATGGTAAAAAAGTAGCAGTAATTGGCAGTGGCCCCGCAGGACTTGCCTGTGCAACCGACCTTGCAAAATTCGGCTACGATGTAACAATATTTGAAGCTCTACACGAACCGGGAGGAGTTTTGCAATATGGTATTCCCGAGTTTAGATTACCTAAAGAAGAGGTTGTTAAGATAGAGATTGATAATGTTAAAGCGTTAGGTGTTAAGATAGAGACAAACGTAATTGTAGGGAGAACTGTAACAATAGATTCATTAATGGACGACGAAGGGTTTGCTGCAGTTTTTGTAGGTTCTGGTGCTGGATTACCAAGATTTATGGGTATACCAGGCGAGAATCTTAATGGCGTGGTCTCTGCAAATGAGTTTTTAACTCGTAGTAATCTCATGAGAGCATATGACCCAGAATATGAGACACCAATCTATGTTGGCAAGAGAGTAGCAGTGGTTGGCGGTGGTAATGTTGCTATGGATGCTGCCCGTACTGCTCAAAGATTAGGAGCTCAAGTAACAGTTGTTTACAGAAGAACAGAAAAAGAATTGCCAGCAAGGGTAGAAGAGGTACACCATGCCCATGAAGAGGGAATCATCTTTAGAATGCTCACTAACCCTGTTATGGTATTGGGAGACGAGAAAGGCTGGGTTAGAGGTCTTACCTGTATCAAAATGGAACTTGGCGAGCCCGACAGCAGTGGCCGTAGATCTCCAATTCCAATTAAAGAATCTGATTTTGATATTGAAACCGACGTTGTTATAATGTCTCTTGGTACAGCACCCAATCCACTTATAGCTAACACTACCCCTGGGTTAGACACTAATAGATGGAACTGCCTTATTGCAGATGAAAATGGTGCAACAACAAGAACTGGCGTGTTTGCAGGTGGAGACGTAGTTTCTGGTGCTGCAACAGTTATACTAGCTATGGGGGCAGGAAGGAAAGCTGCTGCTGCAATAGATATTTACCTTAAAAATAAAGAATAATGGCGCAAAAACCATCTATACCAAAAGGAACGAGAGATTTTGGCCCTGTAGAAATGGCCCGAAGAGATTATATTTTCGATACAATTAGAAGTGTATTTAAACTATATGGCTATTCGCCCATAGAAACCCCAGCAATGGAAAATCTTTCAACTTTGCTTGGTAAATATGGCGAAGAGGGAGATAGACTACTTTTTAAAGTATTAAACTCTGGCGATGCTTTTTCTAAGATAGAGCCACAAATGCTTGAAAATAGCAACTCTTTATCATTAAAGGTTTGTGAAAAAGGGCTAAGATATGATCTTACAGTTCCTTTTGCCCGTTTTGTAGTACAGCATCAAAATGAACTTGTTTTCCCATTTAAAAGATATCAAATTCAGCCTGTTTGGCGTGCCGATAGGCCACAAAAAGGTAGATATAGAGAGTTTTACCAATGCGATGTAGATGTTATTGGAAGCGACTCCCTTTTAAACGAACTTGAATTAGTACAAATTACAGACTACGTTTTTCGCGAGTTAGATTTAAATGTGGTTATAAAGATTAATAATCGAAAAGTTCTTTCGGGTATAGCAGAGGTAATAGGCCACCCAAATAAGCTTATAGATATTACAATTGCAATAGATAAAATAGATAAAATTGGGCTTGAGCAGGTTAAAGAGGAGCTGCTTTCTAGGGGAATAGAGAGCAGTGCTATAGAGGCAATAGAGCCTATTTTAAAGCTTTCGGGCACTACAGAAGAGAAACTTGCGGCTATGCGTCCAATTCTTGCAAACTCTAAAGTAGGCTTGCAGGGGTTAGATGAATTGTCAACACTTTTTAGATATATTAAGCTTGCTAATATTGAGCAAGAGACAGAACTAGACCTTTCGTTGGCTCGAGGCTTAAACTATTACACTGGAGCAATTTTTGAGGTTAAAGCAAAAGATGCCCAGATGGGGAGTATATGTGGAGGAGGCCGCTATGACAATCTAACTGACATTTTTGGTTTACCCGATGTCTCTGGAGTTGGAATCTCTTTTGGAGCAGACCGTATTTACGATGTTATCTTAGCTCTAGATAAATTTCCTGCAAAGGCCAAAGCGGGCACTCAACTATTATTTGCAAATTTTGGCGAGAAAGAGCAAGAGTACATAATCCCAATATTAATGGAGTTGAGAAAGGCAGGGGTGGTTGCAGAGCTTTATACCAATCAAGCAAAACTTAAGAAGCAGTTCGATTACGCCACTAAGCGTGAGATTCCATATATTGCAATTGTTGGTGAAAACGAGATCTCTAGTAGAACTATTAACCTTAAAGATTTAAATTCAGGCGAGCAAAATGCCTTAACAACAGGTGAGTTACTTGATTTCTTTATAAACTTGAAAAAATAAAATTTGGAGAGTCATTAATATTGCATTATCTTTGCACTCCCTACTACGAAAGTAACTATTACCAACAAGTAGGAATACACCGCGGAGTGGAGCAGTTGGTAGCTCGTCGGGCTCATAACCCGAAGGTCACAGGTTCGAGTCCTGTCTCCGCTACTAAAAAAAGGAAAGCAAATCTTGCTTTCCTTTTTTATTCATAGCCATTCTGTTTAGCAATTGATTTTACTTATTTTTGTAGTAAAACAAATAGTAATTTGTATTCGATACTTAACACCTAACATTATGTCATTTATTATTAGACAAGCAGCCCCATCAGATAACCAGCTCATATTTAATTTTATTTGTGAACTTGCCAAATACGAAAAACTAACCAATGAAGTTACTGCAACTCCAGAAATACTTTATGAATCGCTGTTTGTTAAACAACAGGCCGAGGTTCTAATTGGCGAAGAAGATGGCATACCAGTTGGCTTCTCTCTCTTTTTTCACAACTTTTCTACATTTAAAGGTAGAGCATGTTTGTACTTAGAAGACATATTCATAAGTGTAGAACATAGAGGTAAGGGCTATGGTAAAGCGTTTTTTAAAGAGCTAGCTGCAATAGCAGTAGAGAGAAAGTGCGACCGCTTTGATTGGGTTGTGCTTAATTGGAACAAACCCTCTATAGACTTTTATAAAAGTATGGGAGCAATCCCAATGGATGAATGGACAGTCTATCGCCTACAAGGAGATGCACTTAAAAAACAAGCCAGAGGGTTAGATTTATAATTATTCTTAAAGTTTAGATACTTTCATTTTAACTTGAAAAATTGAGCACCCACCTCTTTTGCCTTCTACGTATATTTCCTTGGTAATCTCTTTTATAAACGTATTTTGTTGAGGTAAACTTTGTGTGCCTAACTCTTGATAGTCAGTCTCTTGAGTAGATAAATAGAGATCTATATTTTCGCCAAGCAAAGATTCATTATTAAAAGTGATCCAAAGTTCCTTGATTTGAATTCCTTTAGAAATTTGCGGGTCTATCGAATCCATTGCCCATTCAAAATAGCGGGCGTTATTTGTATGGTGGTTAATATCTATATCAGAAATTGAAACTATCTTATTTCCAGAGTGTCTCATTTGTGATGGCATCACTATTTTACCTGCAGGCTCTTTTATAGCATCTTTTTGATGTAATCCATTGAATTGATCTCCAAGAACATTACCCATCCTTTGTAGCTTCCTGGTTTTATAATCTATTATAAGCCATGAGCTGGTAGCTGCTATTATTTCCTTGCCACTACTGTCGGTTACAGAGTAATCTCTAAAACCAAACAATCTGTCGTTCCCTTTATGCCAAGTCTCCATAGTGAGTTCCTCTTTCCACAGAGGCAGCCGTTGAAATTTTATATGAAAACGAGACAACACCCAAACTATTCCAGAAGAGATTAGGTTGTCGTATCCAAAGCCCAAAGAGTGTGCATGTGTGTTAGCCATCTCTTGGGCATGATTTAAAAACGAGTATGGTTTGAAAAAACCATTATGGTCTATTTCGTAATTTTTGACTGAAAATATCTCTTTGTGAGTATTCATGATTTTAGGGTTCAATAAAACTAAAAAAATGGTGTTATGCAAAGTTAACCCACAGAAAGTCTAAATAAAATTAAATTGTATAAAACTATTCATTTATACTATCTTTGTATCCCTAGTATTACAATCCAAAATAGATTTTATGAGTACCAAATATGTGTTTGTTTTGGGAGGAGTTACCTCTTCCCTAGGAAAAGGTATTATTTCTGCCTCTTTAGCTAAATTGCTCCAGGCTAGGGGCTTGTCTGTTGCATTGCAGAAATTCGATCCATATATAAATATAGACCCAGGCACTCTTAACCCCTATGAGCATGGTGAGTGTTATGTTACTGAAGATGGGGCCGAAACTGACCTTGACTTAGGCCATTACGAGCGCTTTTTGAATGTCTATACAAGTAAGGCAAATAACATTACCTCTGGTAGAATATATCGTAATGTAATTGAAAAAGAGAGACAAGGAGCATATCTAGGTAAAACGGTTCAAGTTGTCCCTCATATTACAGACGAGATTAAAAGACGCATGCTTCTTCTTGGTAAATCTGGGAAGTACGATGTTGTAATTACGGAGCTAGGCGGTACTGTGGGCGATATTGAATCTCTTCCTTTTGTAGAGGCAGTTAGGCAGTTACAATGGGAGCTAGAAGACGAAGATTGCATGGTTATACACCTTACTTTAGTGCCTTATTTAAGCGCTGCTAAGGAGCTTAAAACTAAGCCTACTCAGCACTCTGTGCGTTTACTTCAGCAAAACGGAGTTCACCCAGACGTTATTGTTTGTCGCACAGAACACCCTCTGCCTGCCGAAATAAGAAAAAAGGTAGCACTATTTTGCAATGTCAAACTTAATGCTGTTATAGAATCTATAGATGCCAAGAGTATCTATGAAGTTCCTTTGCTTATGGTTAAGGAGAAACTAGACGAACTTGCTCTTGCAAAATTTAAATTACCAGCTATAAATAATACCCCTGAACTTACAAAATGGAAATCTTTTCTGAATAGATTCTTTAATCCCAAAGACGAGGTTAACATTGCTATGGTTGGTAAATATGTAGAGCTTCAAGATGCATATAAATCAATTTTAGAGTCATTTATTCATGCTGGGGCCGAGAACGAATGTAAAGTAAACGTTCATAGTATTCATAGTGAGCATATTTTAGATTCAAATGTAGAGGAAATGCTTGGGAAAATGGATGCTATCTTAGTTGCACCAGGCTTTGGAGAGAGAGGGATAGAGGGTAAGATAACTGCTGTTAAATATGCAAGAGAGAATAAAATTCCATTTTTGGGGATTTGCCTTGGCATGCAAATGGCAGTAGTAGAATTTACAAGAAATGTCTTAGGGCTTGAAGATGCTATGACTACAGAGATCAAAACCAATGCAAAAAACCCTGTAATTGACCTTATGGAAGATCAAAAATCGCTTACAACTAAGGGAGGCACAATGAGATTGGGAGCATATAGTTGCAATATAACTGAAGGGTCTCTTGCTCAATTGGTATATGGTAAACTTGAAATCTCTGAAAGACATAGGCATCGTTACGAGGTAAACAATACTTATGTAGATATGCTCTCTACAGCAGGGATGGTTGCTACAGGAAAAAATAAGGAGACCGGCTTAGTTGAGATAGTTGAGATACCTGAACATCCATTTTTTATAGGTGTGCAATTTCATCCAGAGCTCAAGAGTACTCCAGAAAACCCGCATCCACTGTTTGTGGCTCTTGTTAAAGCTGCTATAAAACAGAAGAATAAGAGTTAACTTTTAAATTAAGATGTCTAAATTTTCGTTTAAATATTTATTTATTTTCTTTGCCATGTTTTCAGGCATAATTGTTTCTGACGCTCAAAATAAGAGTGTAAAGGAATACTCTTTAAAGATATTAGAGGTTCTAAATCACGATGCAAATGCCTACACGCAAGGTCTCTTTTTTTATAAAGGGAGGTTGTTCGAGAGCTCAGGTCAATATGGCGAATCTTTCTTTCGTGAAGTAGATATTAAAAATGGCACTGCTATTAGGAGTTTTAATCTTCCAAAGAAATATTTTGCAGAGGGGGCAGTTGTTTTCAATGAGAGAATTTACCTTTTAACGTGGATGGAAAGAGAGGTTTTGGTATATGACATTAAAACCTTTAAACAAATAGGAAAACTCTTTAATATGCGTGAAGGGTGGGGCCTTACAACAGATGGAAAACAGCTTATCTCTTCTGATGGTTCTTCAACTATCTGCTTTCATGATCCCGAAACATTTAGAGAATTGTCTAAGATTGAGGTTACTCTTAAAGGGAAAAAAGTATCGGAACTTAATGAACTCGAGTATATAGAGGGTTCTATTTGGGCAAATATTTATGGAAGCGATACTATAGTAATTATAGATCCCAAAACAGGAGATGTTACAGCTACGGTAGATTGTAAAAATTTATTACCAATAAAGCTAAGAACGTCTAAAACAGATGTTCTTAATGGGATTGCCTATAACCCAAGCAGCAAAGCTATCTATCTTACAGGTAAATATTGGTCAAAAATGTACCGTATAGAATTGGTAGAAAAGTAGTTTAATCAAGAATTTTTGTGGCTACTGTAATGTGCCTCTTACCTGGAGGCCCCTCTTTTCTTGTTACATTAAATCCGGCTTCTTTTAAAGCTCTTTTTACATCTCCTTTTGCCGAATAGGTAACTAAAACAGAGTTGTCACTCATTAAGTTATATATGCCTTTGAATATATTTGAACTCCATAGTTCTGGTTGAATATTTGACGAGAAGGCATCAAAATATACAATATTGGCGCTATTGCCATTAATAAGTTTTATACCTTTTTCGGCCGATAGCCCTTCTTCAATATTTAATTGAAAATCTTCTATATTGTAGTTTATCTTCAATAATGTGAAGTTATCTTCTATCTTTAACGGCCTACCCCAATTGGATGAATGAATTTTAGCTACAATAAAATGTGAATTTTGGTCTATTAATTTCTTGTAATTTAAAGATTCAAACTCTTTTAGAGTCAATGGATACTTTTCAACTGCGTTATAATTAACTCGGATATTAGGGTAATCTTTTATTGTGATAGCTGTTAGAATTGAGTTTAATCCAGTACCAAATCCTACTTCAAGTATGTCTATATCAGAAAATTGGTCTTTTGTGTTTTTGAGAATTTTGGTAATATAATACTTTAGTCCGTTTTTGATAAAGATGTGCATACTTTCTGTATAGGCACCGTTAACAGAGTGATAGCACTCTTGAGTTCCCTCTACTTTTAAAGTAAATGAACCATCTGCTGTTTTAACAATTTCTCTTTTCATCTCATTTCTTATGGGTACAAATGTAAATTATTCTTTCGTTTTTTTTATCTTTGCAAATTAGCAGTAACTATATTTACAATTTTAGCAGTAATTAAAATACAAATATTATAATGGCATTTATTACAGGTGTGCTCAAAAAATTTTTCGGCACTAAATCGGAGAGAGACATTAAGGAGATACAGCCCTATGTAGATAAGACTATAGAGGCATATGTGAGGATAGATAAACTTACTAATAATGAACTACGAGCCGAGAGCTTAAAGCTTAAAAAAATTGTTGCAGATAGAATAGCTGCCCACGAAGAGAGAAAAAAATCTTTAAGAGCAAGGCTAGAAGATGTGATGGTAGATGTGAGAGAGAAAGAGGAACTAGCCACAGAATTAGATAAACTTACTAAACTAATTGACGAGCAAATAGAAGTAGTTTTATTGGAGATACTCCCCGATGCCTTTGCTGTAATGAAGTCTACTGCTCGCAGGTTTAAAGAGAATGCAACTGTTGTTGTATCTGCTACAGATTACGATAAAGATTTAGCCGCAAAGCATGATTTTGTTACAATTGATGGAGATAACGCAGTATGGCATAATAGCTGGATGGCCGGAGGAACCAAAATTGTATGGGATATGGTGCATTACGATGTTCAACTTATTGGTGGAGTTGCACTTCATATGGGTAAGATTGCCGAGATGGCTACTGGAGAGGGTAAGACCTTAGTTGCCACATTACCAGTGTTTTTAAATGCGCTTTCAGGTAAAGGTGTACACATAGTTACAGTGAACGACTATCTCTCTAGACGTGACTCAGAGTGGATGGGCCCGCTATATCAGTTTCATGGATTAAAAGTAGATTGTCTAGACAAACATCAACCCAATTCAGAACCTAGAAAAAAAGCCTATCGTGCCGACATAACCTTTGGAACAAACAATGAATTTGGCTTCGATTATTTGAGAGATAACATGGCTATTAACCCAGAAGACTTGGTTCAGAAAAAGCACAACTATGCCATTGTAGACGAGGTAGACTCTGTTCTGATAGACGATGCTAGAACCCCTCTCATTATATCTGGGCCTGTTCCAAAAGGAGATGAGCAAGAATTTAACGAGTATAAACCTATAGTGGAAAGGTTATACAGTTCACAAAGAGCATTAGTTACTCAGCTTCTAAATGAAGCGAAAATTAAACTCAAAGAAAAAAATGAAGAGGAGGGGGGTAAACTATTGCTAAGTGCATATAAGGGATTACCAAGATATAACCCTCTTATAAAATGTCTGAGTGAACCAGGGATGAAGCAAATTCTCCTTAAAACAGAG
>CAZHHY010000008.1:0-21575 GCA_964532375.1 uncultured Muribaculaceae bacterium | reverse complement strand
TAAAATTATTTAAAATTCTTTGTTTATCCTCATTCTCTTTATCATTTTTGTGATACAGTTCAACAAAAATGATTTTTTCTTGATCTTTGAAGTAAGTGTAAATCAATCGCAATCCTGGGAGATTGAACAAGCAGGTTACCTGTCTTGCTTTCTATTTATAAATAGCTTATTGATTCATATTCTTGGGGACCTCTGCCGCATCTGCTGATTTGTGGAGTTTATTTTTTTACCAAAATCTTTCCATGGTAAAACTGTTGCAGCAGTTCGCTTTTGGAGTTGATCTCCTGCATATACAAGGTATTTATTCAAAGATATTTTTTCGGAAATTTTTTCATAGAAATTAAGACCTTTGAATAAATTTGGCATAATAGTTTGAGTAGATTTAAACTCAACTGCCTCTTGATTTTGACCCGCTTGAACAATCAAATCAACTTCATTTCCAGCAGCATCACGCCAAAACCAAATATCATTTAATTGATTGCAATGGTACATTCTCTTTACATATTCTGCAATCATCATGTTTTCAAAAAGGCTTCCTTTAAAGTCGCTTAATTGAATCTGTTGGGCATTATCTAGTTTTAACAAATAACAGAGCAAACCAGTGTCGTAAAAATAGAGCTTTGGAGTCTTTACAATTCGTTTTGAAAAATTCTCAAAGTAAGGTGGAAGTAAAAATAAAATATAGCTGCTTTCCAATGCAGATAACCATGACTTTGCCGTAGGTTGTGAAATACCACATTCATTCGCCAGCGAGCTTAGATTTAACAATTGCCCCGCCCGTGTAGCACAAAGAGCAAGAAAGTTTTGAAATAATCGTATATTTTGTATGGCAATCAACTCACTAACATCTCGTTGAATATAAGTTTGAACATAATTGGAGTAAAATATTTTTGAGGGGATGTCCCGGTCAAAAATTGCAGGATAAAAACCCTTAACTAAGTTGTCTATATAATTATCTTGTAACAAGCCAGCCGAACTCAATTCCTGAAAATCTAAAGGGAGAAGCTTAAAAATGGCAACTCGGCCTGCTAAACTCTGCGTAATGTTTTGAACAAGATGAAAATTCTGCGAACCCGACAATATAAATTGTCCCATTATTTTACTCTCATCTACCTTTGTCTGTAGATATGAAAATAGCATAGGGGCACGTTGCACCTCGTCAAGAATTACATTTTTGGAATATTCATTTAGAAATCCGTTAGGGTCGGTTGTTGCAAAATTTCTAATATCAGGATTTTCTAAACTAACATAGCGATATTCAGGAAACATAAATTTGAGCAGCGTAGTTTTACCCGATTGTCTAGGCCCTGTAACTGCTATAATAGGATATTTATCAACTAAAAAATTAATAGCAGAAATTATTTCTCTTTGAATTATCATTTACAGTAACTTTTGTACATTAATAATTAATAATTAATATCAAATATAAGTTTAATTTTGAAATATACAAGCATCTGCTTTGAAATATCTCGCCTTCAACTTTGAAATATCTAACTTACAGATTTGAAATAACAGCCTTTAAACCATTCTTTCTTTGTCTAACAACCGTATAGATAGCAAAGCATTGATCTGGTGTGGCATCGCCTTGAACAAGAACATCTTCTTTGCCTTTAAAGCTAACTAAATCAATGATATAAAAAGGAGACTGTAAGGGAAGCATTATTTACTCTCTCACATGAAGTTGTGGTGATTACATTTATGATTGGGATGGCAATCCTATAAAATCCTATAAAATAAATGGAGGTATATATTCGTAATACATGCTTTATTTACCCCTCACTCGGCTCCCTCTATCATCTGGTCTACCAGCAGAATACTTCTCTTTTATATGATTATCTCGTCTACCAGCAAAAATTTCATATTTGCGCATTTCGCACTCCAACGGCCCATTAAAGAGTGGGAATCGTTTAGATGGCTTCAGTCCAACACTTACTAAATTCTCTTTATTATAGCCCAGTACATAGGCATTGTAGCCAGTGAATATATGCTTCAAGCGATCTCCAATCATATTGTATAGCGCTTCAATGTCGTCTACTTTCAATCGTTCGCCATAAGGTGGGTTTGTCATTAGTACACCGGCAGGTTGGGGAGCTTCGGTATATTGTTCAAATGATTTTACCTCCAGAGTAATATAATCTTTAAGTCCCGCATTCTTCACATTCATCTCTGCAATTGAGATAGCCTCGGCAGACATATCAGATCCAATTATCTTATGATCGAAGGTTTTAGCACTACTATCGTCATTGTATATTTCGCTAAAAAGGTCTCTATCAAAGTCATTCCATTTTTCAAATGCAAAATTAGCACGGTGAATTCCGGGTGGAATATTAAGTGCAATCATTGCAGCTTCTATGAGCAACGTACCCGACCCACACATTGGGTCTATAAAGTTGCATTCGCCTTGCCAGCCCGATTTTAAAATCATACCTGCAGCTAACACTTCGTTCAATGGAGCTTCAGTTTGGGCAACACGGTACCCACGCTTATGCAAAGATTCACCCGAACTATCAAGAGAAAGGGTGCATTTATTGTCTGATATGTGAATGTTTAAAACAAGATCGGGGTTAGTTACATTAACCGATGGGCGTTTATCATATTTTGCATAGAAATAGTCTACAATTGCATCTTTAACTCTAAAGGAAACAAATTGTGAATGACTAAAAAATTGCGAAAACACAGCAGCATCAATTGAAAAAGTTTTTTCCAGAGTTAAATATTGTTCCCAATCCATCTTTTTTATCTCTTCATAGAGTTGGTCTGTTGAGTTAGCCACAAATGTATTAATGGGTTTGAGTATACGCACTGCAGTTCTACAGTGCAAATTTGCTTTATATAGCAATGCACTGTCGCCTGTAAATGAGACCATACGCGTGCCAATTTGAACGTTATTGGCACCTAATTCTATTAATTCTTGAGCAAGTATAGGTTCAAGTTCAGCCATGGTTTTGGCAACCATCTCGAAGTTATCATTTTTATTCATCAATTCTATTTCTCTATTTTATGATGCAAAGATAATGATTCAGTGCTCATAAGCGTGTTTTTTTACTATTTCATGCAAATCTACTCTAAGCAAAAAAATACACTAAATTAAACTATCCCCAAACATTATTGTCTTAACAAAAAGATTAAATTTGCTTTTTAAAATAAAAACATTAACCCCTATATCAATGAAAAAAATATTACTGTTTTCTAGTATGCTTGTTTTAGCGCTTAGCACTAACAATTATGCATTTTCACAAACCAAAGAACAAGCTGCCGAAATATCGGCAAGTGTTCCTGAATTGACCAGCTTTCACTCAATCATTTATCCTATGTGGCATAAAGCATATCCTGCTAAAGATATAGCTGCATTAAAAGCGCTTATCCCACAAATTAAAGCGAACATGGAGAAAATGAACAGTGCAAAACTCCCTGGTATTCTAAGAGAAAAAGAGGGTCAATGGAAGGCCGAACTAGTAAAATTTAACGCACTTGCCCAGAGCTATTATAAAGCAAGTGAAGACAATGACGATGCTGCATTACTTTTGGCTGCCGAAAAATTTCACTCTGCATATGAAGCTATGAACAGAGTTGTTAAGCCTTTTGTGAAAGAGATGGACACGTATCATCAAACACTTTATGTAATTTACCACAAGATGTTACCAGAAAAGAAATATAGCGAAATTGCAAATGTAATGGATGAGTTTATCGCCCAAGCCGATGCGATGACAAAGTATCCCGAAGAAAAATTAGTAAAAAGATTGAAAGACAAAACTCCTAAATATTACACAATCTCAAAGGATCTTTATGATTCAACCGTTTCTTTGAAGGAAGTACTCAAAGGAAATGATGATAAGGCGAAAGATACTGCTGTTGAAAAAACACACACAATTTATCAAAAACTGGAATCTGTTTTTGAATAAATTTTGAAGCTCTTTAATTAAACATTAATTTAAATGCCTAGGTAGCTTGTAAAAGTTATCTTGGCATTTATTATACTATCTTTGCGTTTCCGTTTTTTTACTAACTATTTCGTAAGAAATATAAATTCTAGTTGACAAAATGACTAAAAAAAGCCGTTTTGCCCGTGCATTAGACACAATTGAAGTAGTAGGGAATAGACTGCCACACCCTGCAACACTCTTCTTAATGATGGCAGCATTAGTAGCTCTGCTATCTTGGTGGGGCTCTGCAGTTGGCCTTCAAGCTTCACACCCCGCCACAGGAGAGATAATTTCAGTAAAAAACCTTTTAAATGCCGATGGTATCCGCTGGATATACACCAACGTAGAGGGCAATTTCGTAAAATTCCCACCACTAGGTTTAGTACTGGTTATTATGATAGGTATAGGGGTTGCCGAGGGTTCAGGTCTATTTACTGTTCTTGTGCGTCAGCTAGTATTAGGTGCCCCACCAAAATTAATTACCATAGCAATTATAACCGCAGGCATATTCTCACACCTTGCATCAGAAATTGGATATGTAATACTTATACCCCTTGGAGCTATGATTTTCCACGCATTGGGGCGCCATCCAATGGCTGGTTTTGCTGCAGCCTTTGCTGGAGTTAGTGCTGGTTTTGGTTCTAACTTTCTAATTGGATCGGTAGACCCTATACTTGCAGGCCTCTCAACCTCGGCAGCCCATATAATTGACCCAACAATGAACATTAACCCAATGGTTAACTACTTCTTTATGGTAGCAAGTGCAATAATGGTTATAGCGGTTGGCACTTGGATAACCGAGAAAATTGTAGAACCAAGGTTAGGCAAATACCACGGCAGTGAAAAAGCATTAGAGATCGAAGAAATTACTCCTCTTGAGAAAAAAGGGTTAAGATGGGCAGGTATTGGCACCCTCATCTTTCTTGCCGCAATGGCTTGGACAATTATTCCAGACAATGGGCTACTTCGCGATCCTGAAACCGGAGGCATACTAAAATCGCCCTTCTTTTCGGGCATAGTTGTAGCACTCATGCTCCTGTTTTTTGTACCTGGAATAATTTACGGAATTATTGTAAAGACAATTAAAAATGATAAAGATGTAGTCAAGCACATGACAGACTCAATGAAAGGGTTGGGAGGCTATATTGTACTAGTATTCTTTGCTGCACAATTTATCTACTGGTTTAACTACTCAAACCTAGGTTTGGTGTTAGCAATAGATGGAGCTCAATTCTTAAGCCACATAGGCTTTACTGGAGTTCCTCTAATACTTACCTTTCTACTTCTATCTGCTTTTATGAATATGTTCATGGGAAGCGCATCGGCAAAGTGGGCTATTATGGCTCCTGTATTTGTACCAATGTTTATGATATTGGGTTACCACCCCGGCTTTACACAAGCAGCCTTTAGAATTGGAGATTCGGTAACCAATGTAATTACTCCTATGATGAGCTACTTTGCATTAATCGTTACCTATGCACAACGCTACGATCAGAAAAACGGCATAGGCACAATCATCTCACTAATGATTCCCTACACCGTTATTTTTATGCTAGTTTGGGCCGTTATGATAACCATTTGGATGCTGCTAGGCATTCCAGTAGGCATAGACGGGCCAATTCATATGCCGTAGCTTTCCAAAAGAGAATTGACATTAAATATGTTAATTCCTAAACACTAAATTATCTTCAAAGCAATCTACAATAACAGGCTTCTCTTTATTTATGCTGCCCTTTAGCAAAGATTTGGCAAGTTCATTTACAAGCTCTCTTTGCAATATCCGTTTTACTGGCCTTGCCCCATAGGCAGGGTCATAACCCTTGTGGGCAAGATAGGTTAATGCATAATCTGTAAATTCAAGAGTAACTCCCATCTGGGCCAACTTACTCTTAACCATCTCTAACTGGAGATTAAGGATATCCTTAATATTACTATCTGTTAATGGGTGGAATACAATTATTTCATCTATTCTGTTAATAAATTCTGGCCTTACGTTGTTCTTAAGAACCTCCATTACCTCTACCCTAGTTCTTTCGATAATCTCGTCTCGGTTGGCATCTGTCATTCTGCTAATATTAGCTTGAATTACCTCCGAGCCTGCGTTGGATGTCATTATAAGAATAGTGTTGCGGAAATCTGCTGTGCGCCCTTTATTGTCTGTTAAACGGCCATCGTCTAGCACCTGCAATAATATATTGAATACATCGGGGTGGGCTTTTTCTATCTCATCTAATAAAATTACTGAATATGGTTTTCTTCTAACAGCTTCTGTTAGTTGGCCTCCCTCTTCGTAACCAATATATCCTGGAGGAGCCCCTACAAGGCGAGAAACAGAGTGTCTCTCTTGGTATTCACTCATATCTATACGAGTCATCATGTTCTCGTCATTAAATAGAAATTCTGCAAGAGCTTTTGCTAACTCAGTTTTCCCAACTCCAGTTGTTCCCATAAACAAGAATGAACCAATTGGGCGGTTAGAGTCTTGCAAACCTGCCCTACTCCGGCGAATTGCATTTGAAACAGCTATAATTGCTTCATGTTGGCCTATAACTCTTTTGTGCAAAGCATCTTCCATCCTCAAAAGTTTTTCTTTTTCACTTTCAAGCATTCGCGATACAGGAATTCCAGTCCATTTAGCAACCACCTCGGCAATAGCTTCGGGGTCTACAAATTCATTAATCATAGTGAATTGCCCGGCCCCTTTTTTCTCGGTAAGGGTATCTATTTCCTTTTGAGCTGCTACTATTTTTCCATATCTAATCTCGGCAACTTTCCCGTAATCGCCAGCCCTCTCTGCCTCCATTGCCTTAAACTTGAGCTCTTCTATCTCAATTTTCTTCTTTTGAATTTGCTCAATAATTTTCTTCTCTTCTTGCCAAATAGAGTTTTTTGTATCTCTTTCGGTAATTAACTCCTTAAGGGTGGCCGAAAGCTCTTCGTTTTTCTTTTTATCTCCCTCTCGTTTAATTGCCTCTTTTTCAATCTCTAGTTGCCTAATTTTTCTATTGAGTTCGTCTATAGCCTCGGGCACAGAGTTTATCTCTAATCTTAAACGGGCAGCAGCCTCGTCTATAAGGTCAATTGCTTTATCGGGCAAATGTCTAGAAGAGATATATCTATGAGATAAATCTACTGCCGCAATAAGAGCATCATCTTTAATTTGAACCTTATGGTGGTTTTCATATCTCTCTTTAAGCCCCCTCAATATAGAGATAGCCTCTTCCGGTGAAGGCTCATCTACCATAACCATTTGAAACCTTCTTTCAAGTGCTTTATCTTGCTCAATATATTTCTGATACTCATCTAGTGTAGTTGAACCAACTGCGCGCAACTCCCCCCTAGCAAGTGCTGGCTTCAAAATATTGGCTGCATCCATTGCCCCATCGGATCTTCCCGCTCCTACTAAAGTATGAATCTCGTCAATAAAAAGTATTACCTCTCCCTCGCTTTCGATTACCTCTTTAATAACACCTTTGAGCCTCTCTTCAAACTCTCCTTTATATTTGGCCCCTGCAATAAGAGCCCCCATATCTAAAGAATATAGAATTTTACTTTTTAGATTCTCTGGTACATCGCCCTGTACAATACGCTGCGCTATCCCCTCGGCAATTGCAGTTTTACCAACGCCTGGTTCTCCTACCAATATAGGATTGTTCTTAGTCCTTCTACTCAATATTTGAAGCACTCTTCTAATCTCTTCGTCTCTTCCAATAACCGGGTCTAACTTGCCCGATTGTGCCATAACATTGAGATTCATGGCAAACTTATCTAACGATTGATATTTTTGATCATTCATAATTTCCCAATTTTTATAATACATAAGAGCAACAAATCTGCCATGGTGTAATAACTGACAAAAAGACATTTTTTTTAAACGAGTTATTATCTTTGTAAAAAAAATATGAATATACCCGAACTCAAAAATGGGGCGCTACTCCCACTTGCCGAGAGTTTTTATACGATTCAAGGAGAAGGATACAACACAGGGAAAGCTGCTTTTTTTATTAGAGTTGGTGGATGCGATGTTGGGTGCAGTTGGTGCGATGCAAAAGAGGCCTGGAACCCCAAACTATACCCTGCAACCCCAATAGAAGAGATAGTAAACCAAGCAGTTGCATATAAAGCTAAATCTATAGTAATTACTGGAGGCGAACCTCTTACCTACCCCCTAAACAAATTATGTGATTTGCTTAAAAAGAATGAAATGGAGATTTTTCTTGAGACATCTGGCTCTCACCCTATAAGTGGGCGGTTCGATTGGATTTGTCTCTCTCCTAAAAAGAAAAAACCACCAGTTGGCAATATCTACCAAATGGCATCGGAACTTAAAATTATTATTGAGAACGCAAGTGATTTTATATGGGCCGAGCTAAATCGTGAGAAAGTTCCCTCTTCTGTAGTATTATATCTACAACCTGAGTGGAGCCAGCGTAAAAAAATGATGCCTCAAATAATTGAGTACATAAAAGAGAACCCCCATTGGAGAATTTCTTTACAAACCCATAAATACATGAATATTCCTTAAGAGAACTCTGTTTTTTTTGGTAGCTTTGATCTTTGTAACAATTAATTACTAATTATCTTAACATCTTATGAAAAAAATCTTTATTCTATCTCTACTTTTAATGTGGGGAGTTTCTACCGCGAGCGCTCAAAATAGTGCAACGTTAAAAGAAGGTTATATTTTTACAACTATCAAAGAGCTTCCAATAACATCGGTTAAAAATCAAGACAGAACTAGTACTTGCTGGAGCTTCTCTGCACTCTCTTTTATGGAGTCTGAACTTTTAAGAACAGGCAAAGGAGATCACAACCTTTCAGAAATGTTTATAGTATCTAACGCATATTATGATAAAGGCGATAAGTACATAAGAACAGGTGGAAATATTAATTTTGCACCAGGCAGTTCATTTGGCGATGTAATCACAGTATGGAAAAACTATGGTATAGTTCCGGAAGAAGCAATGCCAGGGCTAAACTACGGCGAGAATATGCACATACATGGAGAGATGGACGCTGTATTGGCAGGCTATATAAAAGCATTAGTAAGAAACCCTAACAAAAAATTCACAACTGCTTGGAAAGCTGGATATAAAGGTATTCTTGATGCATACTTAGGTAAAACACCTGAAACATTTAATTATAAAGGAAAAGAGTATACTCCTATGAGTTTTGCAAAAGAGCTAGGGCTAAATTTAGATGATTATGTATCAGTTACATCATATAACCACCACCCTTTCTATACTCAATTTGCATTAGAGATATCAGATAACTGGAGATGGGATACATCTTACAACCTTCCAATAGATGAGTTTATGACAATTTTTGAAAACTCAATTACCAACGGATACACAGTTTTGTGGGGCTCCGATGTTAGTGAAAGTGGATTTACAAGAAAAGGGATTGCAATAGTTCCAGAGACAGAAGTTGCAAATATGACAGGGTCTGATCAAGAGAGATGGATTGGAGTATCTAAAGCCGATTTAAGCAATAAGCTTCTTAGTTTAGAGCAAATTGTACCTGAGAAGGAAATTACTCAAGAGATGAGGCAAATTGCATTTGACAATGGCGCAACAACAGACGACCACGGAATGCACATATACGGAATGGCTAAAGACCAACAAGGTAATAAATACTTTATGGTTAAAAACTCTTGGGGAGAGGCTGGCTCCTACAAAGGCCATTGGTATGTATCTGAAGCATATTTGAAATATAAAACCATGAACATTTTGGTGCATAAAAACTCTTTGCCTAAAGAGATAAAAAACAAACTAGGTATAAAATAAATCTACTTAACTATATTTAATCATGAGAAATCTTAAGCTTTTCCTGAGCACATTACTTCTCGTTTTGCTTGTTTCAGGATCTGTTTTTGCCCAAGGTTATATTTTTACAGACATTGTAAGAAACCAGGCAACACCAGTTAAAAACCAAGGGAGCAGCGGAACTTGCTGGGCATATGCTGCTGCTGGCTTCTTAGAGGCCGAACTGCTACGTACCGGAAAAGGAGAATATGACCTTGCCGAGATGTTTGTAGTAAGACAAAACTACATAGACAGAATAAACGATAACTACCTAAGAAGAGGCGCAGGAAACTTGGGCCAAGGGAGTTTGTCTCATATGTTTACTAATATTTTCAAAAAACACGGGATTGTACCTCAGGAGGTATATTCTGGAATTAATTATGACTCCCCTGTAAATAATCACAAAGAGATCAATAAGTTTGTTAATGTTATCTCTGGTGCTGCAGTTGAACTTAAACAAAGAAGCCCTGAATATTACAAGTTAACAGAGGCTCTTCTTGATATCTATCTCGGGAAGGTTCCAGATAAATTCACATATAAAGGAAAAGAATACACTCCAAAGACATTTGCAGCCTCTCTAGACTTGAATATGGATAACTATGTTAGAATAACCAGTTTTACCCATATCCCTTTCTATGAACAATCTGTAATAGAAGTACCGGACAACTGGAATCATGCTACATTTTACAATGTACCTTTAGATGAATTTATGGCAGTAATAGACAATGCACTATACAAAGGATATACAGTTTGCTGGGATGGGGATGTTAGCGAAAGAGGGTTCTCTCATGCAAATGGAGTTGCAATTAACCCAGAGGTGTCAGACCTTACCGAATTTCTAGGATCTGATAGAGCTCGTTTCGAAAAACTCTCTGTAGAAGATAAATATGCCGAGGTTTTCAAATTTCAAAATATTTTTCCTGAGGTTAAAGTAACTCAAGAGATACGTCAAAGCGGATATGAAAACTTTACCACTACAGATGACCACCTTATGCTACTTACGGGCATTGTAAAAGATCAAAAAGGCAATAATTATTATATTACCAAAAATTCATGGGGCACTGAAAGAAACAAGTTCGGTGGTTACCTTAACATGTCTGAAAGCTTTGTAAGAGCTAAAAGTATTTACGTATTGGTTCACATCGAATCAATTCCAATGGAAATAAGAAAAAAACTAGGTCTTTAATAATTATGGGCATTAAAAAATACATTCCAAACACAATCACCCTGCTGAATCTATCTTGTGGTACACTTGCTGTAATTTATGGATTAAAAGGTTGGCAGTCTTTTGCTATTTATCTAATATTAATTGCTGCAATTTTAGATTTTTTGGATGGATTTGCTGCCCGTCTTTTAAAAGCCTATTCGCCTATAGGAAAGGAGCTAGACTCACTGGCAGATTTGGTTAGTTTTGGCCTAGCTCCTTCTATCTTAATTTATTACAGATATAACAACTTTCTTGCTTCGTACTCTAATTATACATTGCCTCTAGTTGTTATTGGCATCTTGGCTTTTACACCTCTTGTAATAACATTAGCTTCGGCATTAAGACTTGCTATTTTTAATGTAGATACAAGACAAACTACTAGCTTTATAGGAGTGCCCACCCCGGCAAATGCAATACTCATTGCAATGTTTACTCATTACACTCTATATAACAGCTCATTAGACTTTATTTACAACAATTTACTCTTTTACCCTATTGTCTCACTAGTTCTCTCCTATTTACTAGTTAGCAATGTTCCAATGTTCTCTCTAAAATTTAAGTCACTTAAATATTCAGACAACAAAACTATTTACCATTTTGGTATTCTTGCTATTTTACTACTTATTCCTGTAGTTATACTAAAAGCAGAATGGTCTTTATGGCTCTTTTTAGTACTATTTATCTATCTATTATTTAATATAGCCCTCTATTTAAAGGAGATCATTTTTGACTCTGGTTCGAAAAGTCAATAAAAGCTCTTCTTAAAAGATCTCCTGTAGTAGCAGTGCCTTTGGTGCCTTCACTCTTTTGCTTGCCATTATTTAGAAAAATAAGAGCTCGTCTGTTTTCTGTATCTACCCAAATGGTGCTCCCCTCTGGAGAAATTGAATAATACTGCAATAAAAGTGATGTATAATCTGCTGTTTTAGAGTTCATTATTCTTGCCCCTGCGTATTCTCCTTTTGAAAACAACATAGAGATTAACTTGGCAATCTCATTTGCGCTAGTATATAGGTGGTCTTTTTCAAAATTATAATTCCAAATTCCTAATTTAGAGTAAAGCTCTTTCTCTACAAATTGATATAATGGCTGTTTTGCCCTTTTCTCTATTATCTTCTTTAATAAAACATTGTTCTTTTCTGAATATTCTGGCTCTTGTGAAACTTTACCATTAGGTAAATTTCGATGCATAATAATATCTGAAATAAGAGAATGGTCTACTAACTCTTCAAGAGAAAGAAGGCCCTTTTCTTGTAAAAGCATTGTAGATGGGAGTAATGTCATTGCACCTTGAATTCTATTAAGATTAAATCTATCAAGGGTGGTAATATTACCAAAAGAGCTATTTGTTATAACATCTTTATCCTCTAATAGTATAAGTTGAGCTCCAGAATACTTTCCATTCTTAATGTCTTGTTTTATAATTGAGTCTGTGTAATCTTTTAGAGCTTCAAAATTATTGGAGATGGCTAAAGGCACTCCATATCTAAGTGTGAGCCCGCCTTCTGTTTTTTGGGAATAGCCATTAGAATAATTACCAGCCGATACCGAAAGTTTACCTATAGCACCAGTAGCTCCAAAAATAAGATGGACTGCAGCCATATTATTCTGAATAGTATTTTGATAAGCAACAATTAAAGAGGCAAAGTTTTTATGATCTTTAAGAAAAGAAATTGCCAGTGGATTTCCAAAATAGACTAAAGTTACTTTATGATTAAGTGCAAAATCGGCAATTTGCTTTATCTCTTCTTGCTCTAGTCCAAAACCTTTTTGAGGTCTAGAATCGGTTCTGTGAATGGCAATTATTGTGTGCGTATTATTATTTAGTTTTAAAAGAGCATCCTGTAACTTAGTTTTATTGTATTTTCCTCTTAGAATCACAGTATCGGCAAATGCATAGTTAAGTAGATGTTTGGCAAACTCTTTTCCATTTATATCTCCACCAAGTGATAGATAGCCAAGTTTTTCATTAGCTAAGTCTAATAGTGGTAAATTGTTATTTTTATTTTCTAAAAGAGTGATACTATTCTCACTTATAGTGGTAATTAAAGAATTGTATTGCTCTTTATTTAAATCTTCATATAATTTATGAGTAGAAACAGGTTCTCTATAGTTTAGAATACCCAATTTCATCTTTAGCATTAGCATTTTTTTTGCTCTAATATTTAGGCTATGCATAGAAATCTCTTGATTATCTACTGCTCTTTCCATTATATTCAAGGCCTCCCTTACATTTTCGGGCATTAAGATAAGGTCACTCCCTGCTTTGTATGCCTCTAATGGCAAGCGCTCTGGCGCCATAAAGGTAGCTACCCCTTTCATATTAAGAGCGTCTGTTATGATAAGTCCATTATACTCTAAATCTCTGCGAAGTAAATCATTTACAATAGGATAAGAAATTGAGCTTGGTTTCCCAGAACTATCTAACGAAGGTATTTGCAAATGGGCCACCATAACCATATCTACACCAGCCTCTATAAGTTTTCTAAATGGATATAACTCCAAAGAGTCTAGTCTTTGACGCGAAAATGGGATTAGTGGCAGAGTCAAATGAGAATCGGCATCGGTATCTCCATGGCCAGGAAAATGTTTTGCCGATCCTGGCACTCCAGCCTCTTGCATTCCTCTCATATAGGCTATTCCATATTTTGCAACAAGCTCTTTATCTTCTCCAAAAGAGCGTGTATTAATTACTGGGTTTGCAGGGTTATTATTAACATCAATTGAGGGAGCATAATTAACATCTATTCCCAGTCTTTTAGTTTGCTGCCCTATTGCATAACCTAATTTAAAAACAAGTGAATCACTTTGCAGTGCACCCAGCTGCATTTGTCTAGGGAAAGCCATGACCGAATCGAACCGCATAGCTGCCCCCCACTCTCCATCTAGTGTTACTAGTAATGGAATTTTAGAGTACGATTGCAATCGATTAATCATCTCTACTCCTGGAGTAAGCGGCGTATTCATTATTATTACTCCACCTACCCTCTCTTTTTTAATAAGGTCTATTGCTTCAATTGTACTTTTCTCTTTAGGATTGGAAGAAAATGCTACAATAAATAATTGAGCTATTTTCTCTCTAGTACTCATTTTAGACAATACTGCATCTACTGCTGCAGAAGAATATACACCGCTGTTATTTTTTTGAGCAAAAACAGCGTGAGAGGTCAAAACTAAGAAAAAAAGAGTTACAAAAAATGGATTCTTAAAGGACTTCAAAGACCTCTTTATACTATTTATCATTATGTGCTTTGGGTTATTATGAAGAAACTTCGGTAACGAGTCTCTCTAATTTCTCACTTAATTCTTTATTTGCTGCATCATACGCGGTTGCAGAATTTATCTTTGTTTTCACCCCAAAATAGAACTTAATTTTAGGCTCTGTTCCCGAAGGCCTTACAGAGACAATAGTATTGTCACTACAGACAAATTGTATCACATTAGATTTAGGTAAATTAATCTTGTATCTAAGATCGCTAACATTGTCTACAGTTTCAGATTTTAAATAGTCGTGAACTAGAACTATCTGAGAGCCATCTAGTGTTTGTGGTGGGTTATCTCTAAATCTTTGCATCATTTTTTCTATTTGTTCCACTCCATCCTTTCCCTTTTTGGTTATAGAGATAAGATGCTCTTTATAAAAACCAAACTTAACGTAGATTTCTAATAATAATTCATATAATGTGAGCCCTTTAGATTTTGCCCAAATCGCAGCCTCGGCTACAAGACAACAAGAGATAACAGCATCTTTATCTCTTACAAATTCACCTGCACTAAACCCGTAACTCTCTTCGCCCCCAGCAATAAAAAATCGCTTACCCTCTTGTTCTCTTATTACTTGTGCTATAAATTTAAACCCAGTCAAAACATTAAATAGATCTATTTTATAACTATCACATATAGATTTAATAAGATCTGTAGTTACAATGGTTTTAACCATGTACCCTATTTTACCGTTAATGTGTTCTAAAACACCTAACTCCTTTCTCCTTTCCAAAATATAATAGGTTAGCAGGGATGCCATTTGATTGCCATTAACTAAAATCATTTTTCCCGATAGGTCTCTAATTGCAATCCCTATCCTATCTGCATCTGGATCTGTTGCCATAACAATATGAGCTCCTGTTTCATTGGCCTTAGCTATTGCCATCTTAAGAGCTCCTGGCTCCTCTGGATTAGGAGATTCTACTGTGGGGAAGTTGCCATCTGTAACATCTTGTTCAGGAACATTTATAATATGGTTGAAACCAGCTCTTCTTAAAGCTTCTGGAACAATCTTAACTCCAGTTCCATGCAATGGAGTGTACACTATTTTAAGATCGTTATCTTTAGTAACAAGCTCTTTGGATAGCGTTAATGAGAGAATTGCATTGAGGTAAGCTTGGTCTGTCTCTATGCCCAAAGGTACAATACTTCCTTTATTGCCTTCAAATTTAACCATAGAAGGGTCACTCACTTTAAGAACCTCATCTATTATGTTCTTATCGTGTGGTGCAGTAACTTGAGCTCCATCTTCCCAATAAACTTTATACCCATTGTACTCCTTTGGATTATGTGAAGCAGTTATCATAACACCGCCTACACATTTGTGGTGCCTTATAGCAAAGCTTAGTTCGGGAGTAGGGCGTAACTCATCAAAAAGAAAGACATTAAAGCCATTTGCAGCAAAAACCTGTGCAGTAATTTGTGCAAAATATGGGCTTTTGTTTCTGTTATCAAAAGCAATAGCTACCGAAAGATTCTCTTTTTCTGGGAAAGATTTTAACAGGTAATTTGCAAAGCCTTGAGTTGCCATTCCAACAGTATATTTATTCATTCTGTTTGTTCCAGTGCCCACTACTCCTCTTAAACCACCTGTACCAAATTCTAAATTTTTATAGAAGGCATCTTCAAGCTCTTTTGAACCCTCTGATATCATCTTGCTAACAATTGCAACAGTCTCTTTATCAAAGCTGTTAGAGAGCCACAACTTTGCTCTTTCTATATAGTTTAACGGCATATTTTAACGTATTAAATATTAACAAATTTAACGAAATCATTTCTATTTTCAAAAATCACTTAAAGTGCACTATATTTGCGCCATGAACTTCAAAGAATATCTACCATTTTACAAACGCAACTTAGCTATGGCGCTACCAGTAATGCTAACCCAAGCTGGGCAAGTAACTGTGCAATTAGCAGATAATATAATGGTGGGGCATCTTGGGACTGCACAACTAGCTGCAGTCTCTTTTGCTAACTCCATCTTTATTTTAGGTATGGTTTTCGGAATTGGGTTTACACAGGGCTTAACCCCGCACGTTGGCCAAAGCTTTGGGAAAGGAGAACATCAAAAAGTCTCTTCTTTGCTTAAGAACTCTATTGTCTTAAATACTATTACTGCTTTTCTTTTAGCAGCTCTTATGTTTGGTGTAGGTGGAGTTATGAATTTAATGGGGCAAACAGAACAAGTTGTCTTATATGGAAAAGAGTATTACAATATATTACTCTACTCGTTGGTGCCATTTCTTATATTTTTTGGGCTAAGGCAGTTCTCAGAAGGTATTGGCATTACAAAGTATGCAATGTACATTACGCTTATTGCAAACCTATTAAATATTTTTCTTAATTGGGTTCTTATTTATGGTCACTTTGGCTTTGAAGCAATGGGAGTAAGAGGTGCTGCATTGGCAACACTTATTAGTAGAATTGTAATGTTAATTCTCTTTGCATATATATTTGTAAAACTAGATTGCTACAAAAAATATATATTCCATTTTAAAACCCCATTTATTAACTTAACTCTAATGTTAAAGGTTCTAAAAACCTCTATTCCTCTCTCTCTTCAAAACCTGGTAGAGATTACGGCATTTAGTTTAAGTGCAATTATGGTGGGTTGGCTTGGTGTAGTTCCTTTGGCCTCACATCAAGTAGCAATGAGTATGAGTAGTTTCTCTTTCATGATAGCACTTGGAATTGGAGCAGCTGCAACTATAAGAGTTTCTCACCAATATGGCTATGGAGATTACAAATCTATGAGAATAGCGGGGTTCGCTTCTGTTCACTTGAGTGTGGTGCTTATGGCTCTATGTGGCATAGCCTACATAGTATTCAGAAACTATATCCCTATAATTTACACTCAAGACCCTCTTGTTAGAGAGATGGCCGCCACGCTGTTAATAATGTCTGCTTTGTTCCAAGTTTTTGATGCTATGCAGCTAGCTAGTCTTGCCTGCCTAAGAGCTTTGGCCGATGTTAAGATACCCCTTATTTTTTCTATAATTTCATATTATTTAGTCTCTCTTCCTATGGGTTACTTCTTTGGATTTACCCTAAATATGGGCCCTGTAGGGGTTTGGATAGGTCTATTATTAGGACTTGCATTTGCCGGGATCTTGTTTATGTCACGTTTTAACTCGTTGAGTAAAAAGCTTATTCTTAGTCAAAATGAAAGCAACGGAATATAATTATAAAAGGGCTGTACTAGCACTTATTTTTATTAGTGCAGTGGTAAGAGTTTTCCTTGCGTTTATCTTAGATTTAGGAGACGATGAGGCTTATTTCAGAACATTTGCACTCTTCCCCGAACTCAGTAATTTTGATAAGCCGCCAATGATTGGTTGGATGATTCAGCTCTTTACAAATAACTTGTTTTTCAATAGCGAATTTGCTATTCGTCTCTCTTCTATTGTATGTGGGTGTGCTAGTATGTGGGTAATCTACATTACAGCCAGAAGGTTAAGCGGAGAGGCAGCTGGGTTTTACTCTGTGCTTCTATTTGCTACATCATTTTACTTTAGTCTCTATTCTTCGCTTTTAGCACTACCCGAATCTCCACAAACTCTCTTCTATCTTTTAGCGCTCTACTTTATAGTTGAAGCGGTTTTGCCTCGTAGATGCAATTGTGAAGAATCTGCCTTAATTTGCAATATGGCCTATATACTAGCAGGTATTTTTATAGGTCTAAGTATATTATCTGAATTCTCTTCGGCAATTATATGGCTCGCAATCTTTATTTATATACTTTTTTTTAATAGAAATCAATTAAAAAAGCCGGCTCTCTATCTTGCTGTAATAACAAGTATGCTTTTTTTAATTCCTGTATACATTTGGTACTTTGGCTATAGCTTACCAGGTGCCCATTATCTAAATTTAATATTCAGTTATCATGGAACCTTTCCAATAGAGCAAATATTAAGAGGTCTTTTTGTGGTTATTATATTGAGCAATCCAGTGAATCTTCTAATAATTATTAACTCGCTATACAAACATATAAAACAAAAAGAGGCTAGCCTAAGTAAGTACAAACTGCTAGTTACCATTTCTGCTGTAACGGCTGTTTTGTTTTTATCACTATCTATTTTCTCTGGGATATTTGTCTATTCTCTTTCTCACTCTCTTATTCCTCTACTATTTATAGCAGGAGAACAACTAAGTAAAAAGGTTAATAATATCTCACCAAAAAAACTCACTTCCTCTCTAAAAAGCTCTATCTATTTATACATTATTGCTATATCTATAATTGTTGTAAATAACTATACCGGCATTATTAATAATAACATGTTTGTTCCTAAAAATAGTATCTCATCTCTCCCTAGCAATTACATTTTTGATAAATTCGGATGGAAAGATCTTACTCGCGAATTTGCCCTATTTCTTGAAAAAGAGAGAGCAAATAGTAACTCCAATACATACTTCTATTTTATAGAAAACTATTTTAACAAAGCAGCTATTGTAGATTATTATGTTGCAGCTCCTAATAATATGGTTGTAAAAACAGTGGGGTCTCTTCCAGAAATCCGCAAATATGCTTGGATTACAAATAAATTAGGTTTTTTTAAGATGGGAGAAAATGCATATTATATAGATGACAACTCTAATCCAGACGCAGCTATTCAATTTGGCAAGGTTTATTTTCAAAAAATAGAAAAAGCAACCGATATATACATCATGCGTTTAGACAAACCAGTTAAGAGGTTTACTGTATATCGCTTTCTAAATATGATCTCTATTCCAATTCAAAATCAATTAGGAAATGATTAGTAAAGAGCTTGCAAAATTTATAGAAGAGCACAAAGAGAGTAACCCTACCGAAATAATTCTTTCTAGCAAAAAACATGGCCACATAGATGTTAAGCTGGCTGCCACTATCATAGCTGCTAGAAAAAAGCTAAGTACCAAAATGCCGGAATGGTCTACTCGTGTAGATCTTCTCTTTCCAGCCACTGTCCCAGCAGAACAATGTAGCTCCTACCTAACTGCACAATATAAACAAAAGTATAATTCTAATGGAATAGTATTAGATCTTACCGGAGGGCTTGGCATAGACACATTCTATTTTTCTAAAAGCAACCAAAAAGTATATTACTTCGAAAGGAACAAGGCTCTTTTCGAAGCTGTTAAATATAATTTTAACTGTATAGGCGTAACCAATGTCTCTTTTTACAATATTGAATTAACCGAATCAAATCTTGAAAACACTCTAAACACGCTGCTAACCAATAATTTTGATAAAGAGAACATTCTTGTTTACTTAGATCCATCTAGAAGGAAATTAGATGGAAGTAGAGCAATTAGTATGGAAGATTATGAGCCAGATATTAGGGCCATCAAAAATATTTTATTTAAGTTCACAAATAGAATAATAATAAAGCTCTCTCCTATGGAAGATATTAAAGCGGCGGCTAATGAGTGTGGCAATGTATCGCTTGCCCAAGTAATATCTATAGAGAATGAGTGCAAAGAGCTACTGCTACATTTAGATCTAGGGTCACCTACTAATGATCAAAAAATGCAGATAAACGCTGTCTCAATTAGGAAAGATGAATCTAGATCTCTGTTTACATTTACATATGAGCAAGAGAAAAACGCTACTTGCCATTACTGTGAAAATGAATTAGAGGATTATATTTATGAGCCCGATGCCGCTCTACTAAAAACAGGTGCATTTAAATTGATCGCTCAAAAGCTAAATTTAAAAAAAGTTGCAATAAATACTCATTTATATAGTGCTTCATTTAAAGACCACACATTCCCCGGTAAGATGTTTGAAATAAAAGAGGTTGCAAATTATGGTAAGAAAACCATTTGCAACCTCAATAAATTGTATCCGAAAGCAAATATTGTAACAAGAAACTTTCCTTTGGGAGCCAATGAGTTAAGAAAAATCCTCAAAATTGGCGATGGAGGTAATGTTACAATCTTTGGGTGTACGCTAAACTCTGGCGTTAAAAAATTAGTTATAGCTCAAAGAATAAATTAAGAGTCTATTCTCTCTCTATTTTTATCCATCCAAACCACTTCTAGAAGTGAATTGTCTGTAGAGGCGAGTAACTTAATCTTGCATTTATATTTATAAGACCATTTTCTTACAATACTAAATATTCCTTTATTGAGGTAAGCCTCAAGCAGAGGGTTTACTTTCAATATAATTTGCTTAAAACCTTTTTCCTTTACATAAAACGCCAGTTCTCTTTCTATAGTTTCATCTACAATTACTGTAGAAGAAACTTTTCCTGTTCCATTACAAGAGGGGCATAATTCGTTAGTAGTTATTTCTGTAGTAGGTCTAACTCTCTGTCGAGTAATTTGCATTAGCCCAAATTTTGTGATTGGCAAAATATTGTGCTTAGCCCTATCTTTTCCCATTAAGTCTATCATATGTTTTAATAGCTTAACTCTGTGTTCGTTGGTCTCCATATCTATGAAGTCAACGACAATGATTCCGCCCATATCGCGCAAACGTAGCTGACGAGCAATCTCGTCTGCAGAGTGCATATTCACATCAAAAGCATTTTGCTCTTGGTCTATCCCAGATTTAGCCCTTATTCCGCTGTTTACATCTATAACATGAAGTGCCTCTGTGTGTTCAATCACCAGATAGGCCCCCTGTTTAATTGGAACCACTTTTCCAAAGGCGCCTTTAATTTGCTTTGAAACATCGAAATGTTCAAAGATTGGCTCACCTCCTTTGTAAAATTTAACAATCTTCTCCTGCTCTGGAGCAATTACAGAGATATAATCTCTAACTTCATTTGCAACATTCTCGTCATTAATATAAATATTTGAGAATGAATCATTGAGCAAATCTCTTAGAATTGTTGTGGTCCGGCTGTTTTCAGTAAAAAGAAGTTGTGGTGGGTTCGATTTTGCAATTTTAACCCAAGAGTCTTCCCACTTTTTAACGAGAGACTTTAGTTCGCCATCTAAAACAGCAGCTTTTTTCCCTTCGGCTGCAGTTCTAATAATAACACCATAATTTGGAGGGAGAATACTATATACTAACCTCTCCAATCTCTTTCTTTCTTCTCTGGAAACAATTTTTTGAGAAATATTCACTTTGTCGGAAAAAGGCATTAACACCATGTTTCTTCCGGCAATAGAAATTTCTGAGGTCAACCTTGAACCTTTAGTAGAAATAGGTTCTTTTACAATTTGTGTAATTATGTGTTGGCCTGGTTTCAGGACATCAGCAATCTTACCCTCTTTTTCAAGAATGTCACCTAGCTTCACAGATGAGTAAAAATCTTTATAAGATTTTTTGTTAAGATTAATTTGCCTGAGAAAATAATCTAGGGCTTTAAAGGACAATCCAAGATCAAAATAGTGAATGAAAGCATCTTTTTCGTCTCCGATATCTACAAACGCAGCATTAAGAGCAGG
>CAZHHY010000007.1:6572-21879 GCA_964532375.1 uncultured Muribaculaceae bacterium | reverse complement strand
TTTTCGTTTTCAGTTGCCAATGTAAGACCTACTTTCTTTAATTCACTTATTAGATGTAGATTGTCTGGCTTAGAAAACAACTGCAAAACAGATTCTGCAACAGTTTCACCTATATCGTCCACTGTTATAAGCTCTTCTTTTGATGCTCCTATTATATTATCAATAGATTTAAAGTAGTTGACAAGACTTTTGGCCGTTGTTTCACCTACAAATCTAATTCCTAATGCATATAATACTCGATAAAAGGGTGTGGTTTTAGATTTTTCGCGGCTCAATATGAATCTTTCTACAGATTTATCTTTCCAGCCTTCTAATAGTAATAGTTGTTCACGAGAAAGATTGAAAAGATCTGAAAGTTGCTTTAAGTAACCTAGATTAAACATTTGTTCTACAGTGGCTTCTCCAATAACAATATTCATTGCTTTTCTACTACAAAAATGAAGAAAGCGCCCTTTTATTTGCATTGGACAGCCATTATAATTGGGGCAATAATGTTTTGCCTCGTCACTTTCTCGTATCAATTCTGTATTACAATCTGGGCAGTACTTAGGAAATTGAGGCTTAGCTGCGTTTATATCTCTTTTCGAAATATCTACTCCAACTATTTTTGGAATAATCTCGCCACCTTTTTCGACAAACACGTTATCTCCAATATGAATGTCCATAAGTTCCATCTGATCTTGATTGTGTAAAGAAGCTCTTCTAACTGTGCTTCCAGAGAGTAATACAGGGTGAAGATTGGCTACTGGAGTAATAGCACCGGTTCTTCCAACTTGGTAATCTACCGAGAGCAGAGTAGATGTAGCCTGCTCTGTTTTGAACTTATAGGCAGTTGCCCATCTTGGGTATTTAGCAGTAAATCCAATTTGGTTTTGTAGTTCTATATTGTTCACCTTAATTACAATACCATCTGTAGGAAATCCCAAGTTCTTACGCTCTACGTCCCAATAATCTATAAACTTAAAGACTTGGTCTATGTTTTCACAAACTTTAGAGTATTCAGGAACTGGGAACCCGTTTTCTTTAGCCCAGTTAAGAGAGTCTATATGATTTTCAAAAGGAAATTGCTCGCTTACAACAGAGTAGAAGAATGCTTGGAGCCCTCTTTTAGCTGTCTCGTTGGCATTGAGAAGCTTTAAAGAGCCTGCTGCTGCGTTCCGTGGATTAGCAAAAAGAGCCTCTTCTTTCTCTTCTTTAACCTTATTTAGAGCATCAAAAGAGCTCCAAGGCATAAAAATCTCGCCACGAATTTCAAAGTTGAGAGGGCCTGTCTTTGCGGGTATTGAATGAGGTATTCCTTTAATTTTAGAAACGTTTTCGGTAACATCGTCGCCTTGGGTTCCATCTCCACGAGTAACAGCTCTAATGAATTTTCTATTTTCATAAGAAAGTGATATGGCAGAACCATCTATCTTGAGTTCACAAACATATGAGATATCACTTTCAGATACTTTTATAACTCTTTCATTAAAAGAAATTAAATCTTCTTTATTATAAGTATTACTTAATGAGAGCATAGGATGTTTGTGAGTTACTAATGAAAATGCTCTTAGGCTCTCATCTTCTGATATATCATCCCTAATTTTTTCTATGTCACTTCCAATTTTTAATGTTGGGGAATTCTCGGAATAATATTCAGGGAATTTAGATTCCAAAAATTGGAGTTCTTGCAAGAGGATATCGAACTCAAAATCTGATACTAATGGCTTATTATTAACATAATAGAGGGTATTATGCTTTTCAATTTCATCTCTTAGAAATAAAATCCTCTCTTTGGCGTTATTTTTATTTATCTTCATAATTTATCTTACAAATTTATATATTTTTTAATTATTACTAACTTTGCCAATTCAATAAGTAATATAATGAAAAAAACGATTGTAATTTTAACGGGAGGAGGTCCCGCGCCAGGAATTAATACTGTAGTTGGAAGTATTGCTAAAACATTCATTTCCACCGGATACAGGGTATTGGGACTACATGGAGGCTACAAAGGCATTTTCTCTGAAAAACCTAATTTCGTGGAATTTGATTTTTTATTGGCCGATTCTATTTTTAACAGAGGAGGCTCTTTTTTGGTTATGAGTAGGTATAAACCAACAAAAGATGACTTTGAGAACAACTTTAACCTAAATTTTTTCATAGAGAATAATATTGCTCTTCTTGTAACAATTGGAGGGGACGATACTGCATCTACTGCAAACAGGGTTGCAAAGTACATTGTAGAGCACAATCATCAAATATCCAATATACATGTACCAAAAACTATAGATAACGACTTGCCACTGCCTCTTCAAAGACCTACTTTTGGATATGAGTCTGCTAAATCTGAGGGTGCAAGACTTGCAACTACAGTTTATGAAGATGCTAGAACAAGCAATAATTGGTTTGTAGTTTGTGCTATGGGGCGCTCTGCTGGCCATCTAGCTTTTGGGATAGGTTCTGCAGCACACTATCCTATGATAGTTATTCCAGAGATGTTTAACAAAACGCCTATTTCTATTGATAAAATTGTTAAACTAGCTATATCTTCTATCGTTAAAAGATTGATACTAGGTATAAACTATGGAGCAGTGATGATTTCAGAAGGTGTATTTCACGAATTAAGTGACGATGAACTTAAAAAATCTGGTGTTGTTTTTTCTTATGACGATCATGGCCATCCAGAGCTAGGAAAGGTTTCTAAAGCACATATTTTCAATGAAATGCTGGAAAATAGGCTTAGAGCTATAGGCCTTTCTACTAAATGTAGGCCAGTAGAGATGGGCTACGAACTAAGATGTCAATACCCGAGTGCATATGATCTTGTATATTGCACCGAACTTGGAATAGGAGTTAATAAGCTATTTAACGAAGGCGAAACTGGCTGTATGGTTTATATAGACCACTTAGGAAAGGTTAAGCCTCTCTTCCTTAAAGATATTCAAGACCCCATTACAGGTAAGATATTACCAAGATTAGTAAATTTGGAATCTGATAGAGTTCAGGTTATCATTAATAACATAATGCACTATATTACTGAAAGTGATTATGAGGCTGCATCTAAAATAATTTCAAATCCAGAAGAATATGACTTTAGAAAAGTTCTTAACTGGGATACCAATGAGCAATAAAATTATTATATACCAAGTTTTACCAAGATTATTTGGGAATACAAACAGTAGTTGTATTCCCAATTCTTCTTTTGAGAAAAACAGCTCCGGCAAATTAAATGATTTTACAATTGAAGTTTTACAAGAGATAAAGCAACTTGGCTGCTCTCATATATGGCTAACTGGGGTAATAAGACAGGCCACAAAAACTTCGTTCGAAGAATTTGGAATTAGACCAAATCATCCTCATATAGTTAAAGGGATGGCAGGTTCTCCATACTCTATAACAGACTATTATGATATATCACCCGAACTTTCAGTTGATATCCCTAGAAGAATAGAAGAATTCAAAGATCTTGTTAAAAGAGTGCATAGTTGTGGATTAAAAGTGATAATAGATTTTGTGCCTAATCATCTTTCTAGAGAATATTCTTCGCTTCAAAAACCTTGCGAAACAAATGATTTCGGAGAAAAAGATAAAAAAGATTATCCATTTCATCCGATGAATAATTTCTATTACTTACCCGGACAAAATTTCAAATCACCTTTAGCAAATGTTACGCAAGATTTAAAGCATGGTATTCAGCCATATTCCGAATATCCTGCTAAAGTTACGGGAAATGACTGTATTTCAGTAGAGCCCGGTGTGAACGATTGGTTTGAGACTGTAAAGCTCAATTATGGTATTGATATCTTTAATTCTGATACCCAATATTTTCACCCAATTCCCGATACCTGGCTAAAAATGAAAGATATACTTCTTTACTGGTTAGAGATGGGTATAGATGGGTTTCGGTGCGATATGGCTGGGATGGTACCTAAAGAGTTCTGGAAGTGGGTTATAGCAGGTGTAAAGCAAAACTATAAAGACACCTTGTTTATTGGGGAACTATATGAAAAAGAGAGATATAGCTCTTTTATTCACGATTGTAAATTTGACCTGTTATACGACAAAGTTGGTTTATACGATACTTTAAAAGCCGTTACTAGAAATGAAAAACCTGCTTCAGATATTACTTATTGTTGGCAATCTTTAAACGGGATTGAACACAAAATGCTTAATTTCTTAGAAAACCATGATGAGGTGAGAGTTGCTTCTCCTTTTTTTGCAGACAATCCTTTGAGGGCTATACCTGCTTTGACTACTTCCCTAATGCTTAATAATGCTCCTTTTATGATCTATTTTGGGCAAGAGCTTGGTGAGACAGGAATGGATAGTGAAGGATACAGTGGAAAAGATGGAAGGACATCTATATTTGATTATTGGTCTGTTAAAACTGTACGAGAATGGCTACTTAAAGATAAGTCTCCGGCAATAAGAGACTTATATAAGAAATTGCTAAATATTGCATCTGAACAAGAGGCTATCTACAAAGGCGATAGATACGACATTCAATATGCAAACTCCAACTCTGAATCTTACAACCCTAATTTTCAATATTCATTTGTTAGAAAGTGGAGAGATTCAATAATTTTAATAGTAGTTAATTTTGCTAATGAGCCGGTATCTATTGGTTTGAATATTCCCAAAGAGATGTTTAATTACTTTGAGATAGCAGACGAGAATTTATATAAATCTAATAACTTACTTACAGGAGAAAAAAGTAGATATTTACTCTCTTCTAAAATAAAATTTAATTTTAATCTAGATAAATATGGTGTAGAGATAATTAAACTATCACTTTAATTATATCATTCCAATCTGTTGTATATCTAGGAGATAAATTATTTCTATTATATTGCATCTGATCTATTCCTTGTGATGCTGCAACTAAGGTATCTCTGCCATATTTTAGATTTACATCGTCTAAGCTTCTCATTAAACTAGCTTCTTTAAAGCGATCTCCTTCGTAAAATAGAGTTCCCGAGGTATGCTCTTTTCTGCTAATTTCAGTAAAAATAACACCCGCCTTTTTATAGCCACACCCATCTTTTAAAATTTTAGATATAGCAGAGCAAGAAATCTTTACTAAATCTAGAGTATTGTCTGTAGGGTATTCTAAAGGAACCATCACGCTTATATAATCTCTTTTGACCTTTTCTTTAAAAGGATTTGTATAGGCAAAAATTAGAATTCTTGAGACAACACCATTTTGTGCTCTTAACTTCTGAGCACATGTAGCGGTGAACTTAGCAACAGCCATTATAACATCTTCGTGGTTATAAAGATCTGTTGCGAAACTTCTACTAGTACATATTTGCTGTTTATCGGGAATATTTTCTTCTAAGGAGAAACAGGGCTCTCCATTTAACTCCTTCCATGTTTTTAGCCCTGATATTTTCATTTGCGATCTAACCCAAGAAGGCGATAGTGATATAAAATCGTGTGCGTTTTTTATCCCGTTGTTAGTTAGCATTTGAGAATATTTCCTTCCAATACCCCAAATGTCTTCGACTGGGAAATTTTTCAAGACCTTAGTAATATCTTGCTGCTCATGCATTACACAGCTATTGTTTAGTTTAGGATATTGTTTACAAAGTTTAGTAGCAACTTTTGCAAGAGTCTTAGTGTTTGATACGCCTATGCTTACAGGAATACCTGTATCTGTTTTAATTTTTAAAGCTAATTCTTTTACAAGCTTTTTAATATTGTTAGGTTTTATCCCTTCTAAATTTATAAACGCTTCATCTATTGAGTAAACCTCAATTGAAGGAGCAACCGATGCAAGAGTATTCATAACTCTTGAAGACATATCGCCATAAAGCGCAAAATTAGAAGAAAACACCTTGATATTCTCTTTTATTATTAATTTTTTAATTTTAAAAATTGGTTCACCCATTTTAACTCCCAAACTCTTAGCTTCTTGAGAGCGAGAAATAACACACCCATCGTTATTGCTCAATACTATAACGGGAACACCGTTTAGTGATGGATTAAAAACTCTTTCGCAACTAACGTAAAAATTATTGCAATCTGCTAGGCCATACATTTTTTGCATATTTATCTATAAGCATAACTAATAAAGTTCCCATGAAAATTGCTGTATAATTAGCAATTAAATCATACCAATCGCTCTCTCTAGAGGGAGTAAAAGATTGGAGGAACTCAGTTGTTGTAGCAATAACAATTCCTGTTATAAAGATTGCTAAATAGGCAAACCTCCCGGTTATGTTCTTAATTTTGCTGCTAAATGCAAACCATGCCGAGAATGGAAAAGGGAAAAACATTATAAAGTGTGCAATTCTGTCGGCTCTTATTCCAAAAAAATAGACCGATAAATTTACTGGTGAATTTTTGAAAGAGTATAGAGAGAAGAAAAACAGTAAAACAAGGTAGAGAACAAAAAGAGTTCTAAAGAGGTATTTTATAAAATTCATAATTTACATTTTTTTAATTGTGTATCTAACAACTCCCCATATTAGAAAATCATTCTCTTTAGTTACTTTAATTGCCTTGAAAAGGGGATTTGCTGGTACAAGAAAAATTGCTTCTTTTTCTATTTTAACTCTCTTTAGAGTAAATTCTCCATCTAAATAACAAACAGCTAGAGCACCCTCGAAAGGAGCTACAGACTTGTCTATAATTAAAATATCTCCATCGTCAATACCATCTTCTATCATACTTTGTCCACTAACCTTAGCAAAGAAAGTAGATGATGGATTTTTGATTAACTCTTTGTTTAAATCTAGTTTAAGATGGGAATGATCTTCTGCAGGAGAAGGGAAACCAGCTTTAATAAGAGATTCTGTAAAAGTAATAAGAACTTCGCTTTCTGTTTCTGGAGTAAAAAAAGTTATTTCTTTAGCCATCTAGTCTAATTTTTACAAAGGTAATCTTAATTAATTAGCGAGTTAAATTTAGCTCAATTTTTCGTGAAAATAATATATATAACTTACATATTGTAACCATAGCTTGCAAAAGAGGAAATTCAGTAATACAAATGAGTAGGTATATGCATAAATAGTCAATCTGTTAAGAGGACCATAGATATTAAATATATTTGCTGTTTTCAAATATTATACTAAATTTGTTCTATGGAATCACTATTTATATAAAGCTCTTGTTATAAGATTAATAATTCATTTTGCATTATAGATATGTTTAGAGAGCTTAAAAACCAGATGGTGTTTAAAATAGTTAGTTTTACTATACTTTTTTTATGTACCGCTGCTGCTTTAAAATCTCAGATTAATAGAGGAGTTGATTATACTCAGTCTAACAATAAAGATAATAGACACTTAGTTCTTTCAAATAATGATAACAAAATAGCTAAAAACATATTGCTAGATAGAAAGTGGAGTGTAGATATTTTCTTCTATCCTCAGTTTAAGTTTAAAAATGCAGTGCTAACTAAGATGTATCTTATACAAGCAAATATAAACCCTACATTACACTTTCATATGTGGAAGGGAGCTAATCTTACCGCCCAACTTATTCTTCCAATATTTAATGAATTTTCATTGGATGAAAGTAAAGTTCGCCCAGGCTTCATTACTTTAAGCCAACAGTTTCATACTCCAGGTAATTTTCTTTTTTTGGCTACTGTAGGTAATTTTAACATGCAACGCGCCGGAGTAGACCTAAAAGCATTTAAAAACATTTCAAGCTCAATAGGGGTATACGGCCAAATTGGTTTAACAGGGTGGTCTGTTCCATATTTAGATAAGTGGTATTTCTCAGATATGAATAAAACTAATTGGAGGGTAGGGGCCAACTATTTCTTAAAGTCTAAAAACGTCTTATTCAATGTAAACTTGTCTAAATATTTAGAAAATGACATAGCTGTTCGAGGAGAAATTATTAGATATTTTGGAAATGCCTCTATAGGCTTTTTTGTTCAATCTTTAAATTATGATGAATATGCATTTAATGGAGGTTTCTTTTTTACTATAACGCTGCCTCCCCGCAACAAAGGAAACAAAAGACACCGTATCTCTACTTCAGAGCATTTTGCACTAGAATATATTGCTAGACCGTACCCTCAAAGAGGTGTTTTATATAAAACAGCTCCAAATGAGAACAGTAATTTTAACTTTTTTAATAATTCTTTGTTAAACCTTAATTAATCTATTAACTCAAATCATTTTATAAGAATGTAAAAATATTCTGTAATTGTATAACAATAGTTAAAAATTAAATCCTATTTTTACAATAATTATTTTACTATAATAATTAAACAGTCGCAAAATTATAAACACAACACAAATAAATTTTTATTATGAATGCAAGAAAAAAAATTAACGCCCTAATAAGAGGTGCTTTTACATTGCTTCTTATTATATCTCTTGCCGGTATCGTTTCTTGTGAAAAGAAAGATGAACCGGTTCCACCGGCACCACTACCTGCAGCATATACCATTAAAGGTGTGGTTATGAATCAACAAACTAATACACCTCTTGCGGGAGTGTTGGTTACTATGGGAACTCTCACTCAAACTACAACTGCTACTGGTGCTTTTGAATTCAAGAATTTAGCAACTGCCGGCAAATATACATTAGTGTTTACTAAAAGTGACTTCTTCAGTGCTACTTACAGCTTAGAATTCCAAGCAGCAGCACCTAATCATGTTATTACTTTTAACGTAAGTATTACAATGGTGCCTTTTGTTCCGGGAGTAACACCTATTAACCCTTCTACCGGAGGAACAATAACTATTGGAGGCACAACACCTGCTAATATTACTATTCCTGCAGGAACTACTGTAACTGATAAAGACAATAAGCCAGTTACAGGTCCAATTAACATTACAGCAATTACTACTCCTGATGTTATTAGTGGATCGATTAACGACCCTGGCTTAATAGTTTTAAGATTCGAACCTTCAGGCTTAAAATTTAGCAATCCATTGCCGATATTGGTAAACAACCCAATGTCTTCATTTAGTTTTGCAAATGCGAAACTTGAATTCTTCAATGAAACTTTGAATCAATGGGAAGTTCAACCTCAACCTGTTACTTATAACTCAACTACTAAACAGTATGCCACAACTATTACCCACTTTTCTATATATAAGCTGGCATTCTCTACTCCACGCACAAATATGGGTGCTGTTGAAGAGGTAATCAATGTAACAGACACTCCAATTGAGAACAAAACACTTGCTCCTGTAAATATTTCAAAAATTACAGTTCAACGTAAAAATGGGTATATATTTGCTACACCTGTTGCAACTCTAGTAGCAAATGCTGGAATAACTGGTAGCGATGCAATTGCTCTCAAAAAAATAATTGAAGATGCTCTTAAGCCTTACTTTGGTAATTCAGCTTCTATTTCTGCTTTTGAAACAGTTCAACAAGATATTCCTGTAACCAGGTCTATACAACCTAACTTTAAGTTAGTAACAACTGGTCGCCAATCAATAGACAGAAATAGATTCTCGTTTAGCATTAATAATAGTGCAGGAACACCTGTTGTAATTAATGTAGAGGTACACTCTGCAGGTGCTCTAGCTCTTTCTTTCCAAGATATTTCATTAGATACTCACGGTCATGGTGGTGGCGGTGGTGGATCTATATAATTTAATTAATGTTTTTGCAAAGCAATAATATTTTGAGGCTACCCGTGATTTTATTACTGGTAGCCTCTTTTTTTATTCCAAACAGAGAGGGGCTAAGCGCTCAAAACACAATGGGCATTACTGGCCTTCTAAATAGCCCAAATGCAGTTATGTCTAAAGAGGGCACAGTTAAAATAGGAGCAAACTTTCTTAATAAATACATGACCCCCGATACATGGGACTATAATACTTTTAATTATTTTCTTAACGTTACACTTTTCCCATTTTTTGAAATAGCTTTAAATAACACAGCTTTTGACTTATATGACGAAGGTAAATTCACCAACATAGACCGTTCAATCTCTGTTAAATTTAGATTACTTAAGGAGAGAAATTATCTACCTGCTATTGTAATTGGTTCAAACGATGTTCTTACAACTTCAGATATGAAAAAACTCTTTGCTATAGCTGGAAATAAGTATTTTGGAACACATTATATAGCAATTAGCAAACACTTTAACCTTAACGGAAATTCTCTAGGGCTTCACTCTGCTTTCAATGTTCTATCTAGTAAACATCAAAAAATAAACTTTCCAATCTCGGGTGGTATCTCTTTTAGCCCTGCTTTCTTCAATAAAATTAACCTAATAGCTGAGTATGATACTCGTAATTTCAATTTAGGTGGGAATGTTTTAATTTTCAAATATCTATATCTTCAACTTTTTGTTCAAGATTTCAAATATTTCTCATTTGGCGGCCACATTCAAATTTCACTTATGTAGCTTAACTCCTTACTTATTATTAAAGTAACATTGCAATCTGTCATTTTGGCAGTTTGTAGTCAATTATACCCATTTGGTATTTAATTTGAGATAGTATGGTTAAAACCCAAAATTATGGGTGTAAGTAAACAATATTATTAAATTTTTAAATAGGAGGATACTATGACACTTATTAGAAGAAGCGAAAATTATCCAACGTGGACAAATTTCTTTAATGATATTCTAAACCATGATTGGAACGACCTATCGCTCAGAAATTATTCACAATCTAACACTACATTGCCATCGGTGAATATTAAAGAGAGCGAAAACAACTTTGAATTAGAGATGGCTGCACCAGGGATGGATAAAAAAGATTTTAAAATTGAAGTAGAAAAAGGAGTTTTATCAATCTCTTCAGAAGTGCAAACAGACAATCAAGAAAAAGAGAGTGAACACTTCACACGTAGAGAGTTTAGCTATCAATCTTTCTGCCGTTCATTTTCGTTACCAACATCTGTAGACAGTGATAAAATCTTTGCTAAATACGAAAACGGAATACTAAAAGTAGTTATTCCTAAAAGAGAAGAGGCTAAGCCAAAGCCTGTAAAAATGATTGATATTGAGTAGCTAAATATATCCTATAGGATTAATATTGAGTATAATAAAAAAACGAGGAGACAAATAGTCTTCTCGTTTTTTTATTTTACCTACTTCTATTGTCTATTTAATATTACAATGAGAAGATGTTATGCGCTTTTTCTGCGTCCTTTACTCCAGAACTCGCCTTTAGCTCTACCGTTTTTACGACTTCTTGGTTCAGCTGAAGCGATTAGCTCTTTTACATTTGGAACTTCGGTATTTCTAGAGCCTCTGAATTCTCTTGAGCTTCCGTTATCCCTTGAGTTTCTAGAATTTCTTGAATCTCTAGAGCCTCTGAATTCTCTTGAACCATTGTTCTCTCTAGATCCTCTAAAGTCTCTTGTTCCACTATTGTTTCTTGAGCCTCTGGTTTCTCTTGAGTTGCCACTTTCCCATGAACCACTATCTTTTTGACGTCTACCACTTCTTGGGGCACGTGTGCTAATTTGTGCACGCTCTACTTTTTGAAGACACACTTGGCACTCATAGTCGTGTTCGTGATTAACAGGAATATCTTTACCAATTATTTTTTGGATGCTTTTTAAAAGCCCTAATTCCGATGAATCGCAGAAAGAGAAAGCTACACCATCGTGACCTGCTCTACCTGTTCTACCAATACGGTGAACGTAGGTTTCTGGATCTTCTGGTAGATTGTAGTTAAAAACATGTGAGATTTGACTAACGTCTATTCCCCTAGCTGCTATATCTGTAGCAACTAATACTCTAGTTTTACGTCTCTTAAAGTTTAATAGACTTTTTTGTCTTGCACTTTGAGATTTATTACCATGAATACAATCGGCATTAATGCCAGATCTAACAAGGCTTTGAGAAAGTTTTTCGGCGCCATGTTTGGTTCTTGAAAAAACCAAAGCAGTCTCTACATTTTTGTCGTTAAGCAAATCTATAAGAAGAGAAGTTTTGTCTTCGCGTCCTGCAAAGTACAGATGTTGATCTATAAGGTCTACTGTAGCAGCCTCTGGAGTGATGTCTATTCTTACCGGTTCATGCAATAGAGTAGCGGCTAAATCCGATATCTCATCTGGCATAGTTGCCGAGAATAACAATGTTTGTCTCTCTTGTGGAATAATTTTAATAACTTTTTGAATATCGGTAATAAAACCCATATCTAACATTCTATCTGCCTCGTCAAGAACAAAGAACTCAACCTCTTTAAGATTGATATATCCTTGATTGATTAGATCTAGCAAACGGCCTGGTGTTGCCACTAGAATGTCAATTCCTTGTCTAAGTACCTCTGTTTGCGGCCTTTGACTTACACCACCGAAAACAACTGCGTGCTTAAGTGGAGTGAATTTACCATAGCTGGTAAAGCTGTCTCCAATTTGAGAAGCAAGCTCTCTGGTTGGAGTAAGTACAAGCGCTTTAATGCGTCTCTTCTGCTTTTTTCCTTTTCCATTGCTATTTTCCTCTATATTAGAGTATAGCTTTTGAATAATTGGTATGGAGAAAGCAGCTGTTTTACCGGTTCCTGTTTGGGCACATCCCAAAACGTCTCTTCCGGTTAATAATATAGGAATTGCCTGCTCCTGAATTGGCGTAGGGACAGAATATCCCTCATTTATCAAAGCCTTCAGTACAGGCTCGATAATGTTTAGTTCTTTAAATGTCATAAAATGTATTTACGATAATTGCGTTGTTTTATTCTGTTTCACAAAACGATGCGATAGATACAACGACTTTGTAGAAATAAGCTGCGAAGATAATATAATTAATTGAAATTAGCATCAATATTATTGTGTAATGCGTCAAATGATTGTTTGACAGCCTTTTTAATATTAGAAATATCTAAATTATATCCCTCTTTATGAATAGATGTGACAAATTCTGTGTGCGACCTACCTATTCTGTAATTTGGCTCTCTTCTAGGATGTTTCAAATATCTAGACAAAAGATTAACATCTTCGCAAACATTAAGAACTGCATGATAAAAAAGAGTATTCCCGCTCAAATACATAGAAGAACCCATAATTTTCTTATTGTTTATTGAGATATCTGAGATTCCTTTTGAGTACAAATCTCTAATACCCAATAAAGTAAATTCGTTAATAAGAGAGCTATTAATAGCAGCAAAATAATCACCGGGTCTTTTATCTTTCTCCTTTTTAAATTTAGAAGAAAAAACTAACATACTTGGAGATAGCACAACACTCTCTCCGCCACTTGGCCTTTTAAAAACCTTCACGTTGTCTAACAGGGCATTCTCTTCTATTACAGAAGATTCAATACTATTTGCCCTACCCAAAACTATATAGACGTTATTTGGTTGCCATATATAATAATTAGCATCAAAACCCGGCTCTAAAATAATAGAGTCGGGTAATGAATACTTATGTTCAATCAATTTTTCTAGAGCCATGAAACACTATTTGTGAATTGCCTGGTCTACAGCTTCGAACCCCGCCTCCATAAATACTTCAGAAACAGTAGGGTGGGTGTGTATAGTATTTGCGATATCATAAACAGTAGACTCCAGCTGCATATATGCAGAGGCCTCATTTATCATATCGGTAGCATTTGGAGCCACAATTTGCACTCCCAGCACCTCGCCATATTTTTTCTCAGAAATAATACGAATGAAGCCCTCGGCATTTCCCTCTGTTTGAGCCTTTCCATTGGCCGAGAGAGGGAACTCACTAACTTTATAATCGTAGCCTTCGCTTTTAGCAGCCTCTTCTGTAAGCCCAATTTGAGCAGCCTCGGGCACAGTGTACATATTCATAGGAATCTTATTGAGATCTAAAACACTCTCTATCCCATTTAGGTGGTTCACAACATGAAGACCTTGCGCAGACCCAACATGTGCAAACATACTAATTCCGTTTACATCACCAACAGCAAAAATTCCCTTAACAGAAGTTTCAAAATTGATATCGGTTTTAATGTAACCGTTCTCCTGCTCAATTTCAATGTCGGAATCAATTAAATTGCCTTTTCTATCCCTTGCATTAATAATTATATCACAAGGAAACTGCTCGCTATCTAGAGTTAGTACACCATCTTTCCACAACCCAGCACTATTGGCTACCTCCTTATTGAAGACAACTTTAATTCTATCTTTCTTTAGTTTATTAAGAATATAGTTACTAATATAACTATCGGCCTTAGGCATAATACCCTTGCTATCAGAAACTAAAGTCACATTTTTACCCATTAGGTTAAACCCCTGGGCAAGCTCTACAGCAACTGGAGTTTTTCCTATAACTACTATGTTATCAGGAATTTCTCTCTCAATAAAGAGCTTCTCTGGTTCAACTACTAACCCCTCGAATTTATTCTCAATTTTAGTAGAAGAAGAACCTGTGGCAATAATTATATTTTTAGCCTCTAGTAGCCTATTATCGGCCAAAATACTATTTGCACTAACTATCTTTGCCGAGGCTTTAATTATCTCTACCCCATTTTTCTTTAAAAGGAACTCCACGCCTCCAGTAAGTTTTTTGACTATACCATCGCTACGTTTAATAGCTTTGTTCCAATTGAATGAGAGAGCCTTTTTATCTATTCCGTCTATTCCAAAACGAGCTGCATCTTTTTGTATTTTTTGATAAAGTTTTACACTCTCCATTAGAGATTTAGAAGGGATACAACCCCAGTTGAGGCACATACCACCAATAATGTCTCTTTCAATTATTGCAGTTTTCAGACCAGTTTGGCCGGCACGTATAGCAGCTACATAACCAGCAGGCCCAGAGCCTATTATTATTAAATCATACATACTATTATTCTCCATAATTTAGTCCATTATAAGTGATACCGGATTAGCCAGATAGCCCATCACGCTATTTATAAAACGAGCAGTATCTCCACCATCGGCAATTCTATGATCTACGCTAAGAGAAAGAGGCAATACCAAACCTGCAACAATCTCGTCTGCTTTAACTACTGGCTTTTTAGAAATTCTTCCAACGCCCAATATTCCTGCTTGAGGGTAATTAATTACCGGAACTGCAAACAGGCCGCCAATACTACCGTAACTTGTAATGGTAAATGTTCCATCTTTCATCTCTTCCATTGTTATTTTGCCTTCTTTTGCCTTAGCAGAGAGATTCTCAATCTCAATGGCTATCTCTTTAATAGAGAGCTTATCGGCATTGCGAATAACAGGAACCACAAGCCCTTTAGGGGTGTCGGTTGCTACTCCAATGTTATAATAACGCTTGTAAATCATATTACCACCATCCCAATCCATTTGAGCATTCAGTGACTTATGTTTCTTGAGAGACATAGCAACTGCCTTTACAATAAACGCAAGATATGTAAGCTTCACACCTTCTTGTGAAAAAGGCTCTTTGAACTGTTTACGAATAGCATCAAGCACAGATATCTCTACCTCTTCGAAGACAGTCATATGAGC
>CAZHHY010000007.1:0-6472 GCA_964532375.1 uncultured Muribaculaceae bacterium | reverse complement strand
ATCTTCTTTTCTAACTCTACCGCCAGGGCCTGTACCCTTTACCATATTTATATCTATGCCTAAATCTTTAGCCATAGCACGCGCTACAGGTGTGGCAAGAGCTTTTTTTCCAGTCTCTTGAGCAGCTGAGTCAGATGATTTAACTCCCTCTTTACTAGCAGAAAGAACCATGCTGTTACCTGCAACTTCTAAAGTGCCAACAACTCCAGCTCCCTCTTCTTCTACTGCCTCTACCTTAGTAGGTTCGGCAACAGGTTTTGAAGCCTCTTCTACAGCAGCTTCTCCTGCTAACCCCTCCATTTCAATCTCTACAAGCGCCGCTCCAACCTTAATTATCTCTCCAATTTTTCCAAACTTAGCAGCAATTACACCATTTTTTGGAGATGGAATTGCAGTTACCACTTTATCGGTTTCCATTGTTACAAGAGAGTCGCCCATTTTTACACTCTGCCCTTTCTCTACATGCCATTCTACAATAGTTCCCTCTTCTAAACCCTCTCCAATATCTGGAAATTTAAATATATATCTCATAATATTAGTATTTTACAGTTCTTTCAATTTCATAAAAAATCTTATATGGGTCTTGCATAAAGTGATGCTCCCCTTTTGGTAGTGGCACTATTACATCGAACCCGGCTACTCTTGCAGGAGGTGCTTCTAAATGAAGGAAAGCCTCTTCAAGAACTATTTGGCTAATTTCAGAAGGGACTCCATAAGATCTAGGCCCCTCGCTAACAGTAATTATTCTACCAGTCTTTTTAACCGATTTAATAATTGTCTCTTTATCTATTGGGTAGATAGAGCGTAAGTCTATAAGCTCAACACTAATTCCAGCCTCTTTAGCCATAACCATAGCTTTTTGAGCTTCTCTAACCATAGCACCATATGCAACCACCGTTACATCTGTACCTTGAGCTACTACATTTGCTTTTCCAAGAGGAATAGTAAAATTACCCTCGGCAACCTCTTGTTTTATAGCCCTATAAATTCTCTTAGGCTCCATAAATAAGATTGTATCGTTACTTTCGATTGCAGAGATTAACATTCCTTTGGCATCGTGTGGGGTAGAAGGCATAACAACTTTTAGACCAGGTATATGACCAAAAATTGCCTCCATACTTTCACTATGATGTTCAAGAGCATTAATTCCACCACCATAAGGTAATCTAATTACTATTGGAGTCTCTAACTTACCTCTAGTACGATTTCTCATACGAGTAGCATGACTTATTATTTGATTAAAAGCAGGGTAGATGAAGCCACAAAATTGCATTTCTACAACAGGTCTTAGGCCAGCTACAGCCATGCCTACAGCGGTACCAACTATTCCAGATTCAGCTAGAGGGCTATCAAAAACCCTTTCGACTCCATGTTTCAATTGTAACCCTTCTGTAACTCTAAATACACCGCCCTCTACTCCAACGTCTTCTCCATATACTATAACGTTCTTGTCTTCTGCTAGTTTTATATCCAATGCGTCGTTTATAGCATTGACCATATTCATTATTTTCATATTATAACTCTGTTTGAATATTATTACTTAACCTTTGCTTCTTTCCATTGAAGGAACCTGTCGTATTGTCTCTCTTGATCTTTAAGATCGTCGGGAGTATCGGCATACAAATATTTAAAAATATCTTCTTTTGGATAAGGCCCATAATTTTCGGCCTCTATAAATTGTCTGTCTATCTCTTCTTTAAACTGAGGAATTATCTTCTCTTCTTCTTTCTCGCTCCACAACTTCTTAGTTATTAAATAGGCTTTCAAACGTTTCAATGGGTCTTTCACTTCCCACGACTCTTCCTCTTCTTTAGTTCTGTATTTAGAAGGGTCGTCAGATGTTGTATGAGCACCTTTTCTATAAGTGATAGCCTCTATTAGAACTGGGCCATTTCCTTCGCGGCATGCTTTAACAGATTCTTCTACTGCTTTATACATAGCGAAAAAATCGTTTCCATCTACCTGAATTCCTTTTACTCCATAGGCAACAGATTTAATAGCTAAAGTTTCCGATGCAGTTTGCATACTAGTAGGTGTAGAGATACCATATTGATTATTTTGAATAATAAAAATAACAGGCACTTTCCACACTCCGGCAAAGTTGACTGCCTCATGAAAGTCGCCCTCAGATGTTCCACCATCGCCAACAAAACCAAAGACAACTTCATCTTTTTTCTTGTATTTTATAGCATAACCCAATCCAGCAGCATGTAGCAACTGCGAAGCAATAGGAACACTTATTGGCATTACATGATTTGCTTTAGAAAAGGCCGAGCCATCTTCGTATCCCATAAAATATAGGAATAGCTCTTTAATAGTAACTCCTTTTGCGAGCATTGCGCCCATCTCTCTAAATGCAGGAACCATCCAATCATTCTGGCGCATGTGCACTCCTGCTGCTGCAGAAATTGCCTCTTGTCCGTAATTTGGAGGGTAGGTAAAAATCCTGCCCTGCCTTTGGTAGGAGACAATTTGTAAATCGGCCGTTCTGGCAAAGAGCATGTCTTTGTAGTATTTGAGCAGCTTCTTGTCTTCTATTTTGGGCATGTGTTTATCATTGATAACCTTGCCGTTGTTATCAATAACTTGAAACATTACTTTTTGTAAAGGATTATATTCATTAAACATATCAAGCACATTAAAAATTAATAATTTGTTTTCATTATGTATTTATAACATCTGAGTTTGGTTTTTGTTGAAGGGTTCAATTGTTTCTGTTGGAAAGTGTTATGAACATAAAGTCAATACACTTTGTTGTAAAAAAAGTGTATATAAGTGCTTACAGTTTTTTCTAATTTAACATTCTCATAAATAAGCAATTAGTTAGGATTATAAAATACATTTTCTTTTTTCAGTTATAAATAGTTGTTATTTACATTTTTTAATAATATGGTGTATGGCATTCAAGGTTCAGGACAAGCTCTAAACCTTAAAGAAGAGAAAAACTTAGAAACATCTTGGAGTAACAATCAATTTTTTATCTTTAGCTCCAAACAAAAGTGTGAATTAGACCATACTTAAAAACGAGAATGGAGAGTTTGACTTTGATTCTGAATATTGGGCAAAAAAAGTAGTAACTTTGCTCTATACATGAGTGCGTCTCTATTTAGTAGAAAATATTTTAAATAATGAATATACAAATTGAGCATCTTTTACTAGTACTGTCACTTCTCTTTTTTCTGAGTATTTTGGCAGGCAGAGCAAGTTCAAAGTTTGGAGTGCCTGCATTGCTGCTTTTTTTAGCTGTTGGAATGTTATTTGGTAGCGATGGCTTTGGGATTCAATTTGAAAATTATTATTTTGCACAGAATATTGGAACTATTGCATTGTGTATCATACTTTTCTCTGGTGGGTTAGACACCAACATATCTGAAATTAGGCCTATTATTGCACAAGGCATACTGCTCGCTACAATTGGGGTTGTTTTAACTGCTGCTATAACTGGTCTATTAATTTGGTGGATTTTAGGTATGACCAAGACTGCGGCAGGCGTCTCTCTATTAACCTCTCTGCTACTAGCTTCTACAATGGCCTCTACTGACTCGGCCTCTGTATTCTCTATCCTTCGTTCAAAAGGGTTGTATTTAAAAAATAACCTGCGCCCAATGCTGGAGTTAGAGAGTGGAAGTAACGACCCAATGGCATATGTTTTAGTTGTTACTTTAATTAGTATTATTCAAATAGATACGGCTCCAAATTACTGGATAATAGCAGGTACATTGGTACTACAACTTGGTATTGGTGCTGCGTTAGGGTTTTTGATTGGGAAATTAGGGGTTAAAATAATAAACAGTGTTAAAATTGGGAACGACTCACTATATCCTATTTTAGTTTTTACTTTTTGTATTTTCATCTTCTCTTTAACCTATTTTGCAAAAGGAAATGGTTTTTTGGCTGTATATATTGGTGGCTTAGTTATAGGGAATTCAAAGTTTGTACATAAACGCTCTGCTCTTAACTTTATGGATGGGTTGGCATGGATGTTTCAGCTCTTTATGTTCTTGACTTTAGGCTTACTAGTAAACCCACATGAGTTGTTACAGGTAGCTATACCAGCTCTTATTATTAGTTTTTTGATGATATTTTTCTCTAGGCCTTTAACAGTGTTTTTATGTCTACTCCCTTTTAGAAAGATGCCTTTTAAAGATAAAACCTATGTCTCTTGGGTTGGATTGAGAGGGGCTGTGCCTATTATTTTTGCTATATTTCCTCTAGTAGCGGGTGTGCCGCATGCATCTCTTATATTTAATATTGTGTTTTTCTGCACTTTAGTTTCTTTAATAGTGCAAGGGACATCGCTCCCTTTAGTGGCAAAATGGCTCAACCTTGCAGAGAGACCAAACCTACTTAGAAAGCTAAAGAATTTTGATGTAGATTTTTCTACTGATATAAAATCTGTAACAACAGAGATTGAGATTACTGCCAAAATATTAAATAGAGGAAATAAGCTCATGAATTTATCTTTACCAGATAATACACTAGTTGTAATGGTAAAGCGTGAAGAGAGATATTTTGTTCCTACAGGAAAAACCACTCTAATAGAGAGAGATAAAATCTTAATTATTACAGACGACCAAGAGGCTCTAATTGAAACGTATAAAAAACTAGGAATCTAAAGAGTGTTTTTTTCTAAAGAAGAACACTTAAGTTTATCTGCATCTATCTATTACCATCTTTCTATTTGTATCTACCTATTGCCATCTATCTAACTGAATGGTATAAAAGTTATTACATTACATTACTATTACGTATGAATGAACTAAATTTTGTTGCTATATGTTATAGTGAAATAGATGTGTTTTATTTATACTTAAAATGTTAGTACTATGGAAGCAAAAAATGAGAAAATTGAGAAGGGAAACCCAATGAGTAAAAATAACTTAGGAGATCCAATTCCAAGTAGGAACCAAAACAGAGGGGAAAATCCACAACTTAAAACGGCAGCTGGGGCTCCTGTGACAGATAATCAAGATACTATGACCTCTGGTAAAAGAGGGCCTGTCTCTCTACAAGATACATGGTTTTTAGAAAAAATGGCTCATTTCGATAGAGAAGTTATTCCAGAACGTAGAATGCATGCAAAAGGTTCGGGGGCATTTGGGACATTTACCGTCACTCACGACATTAGTAAACATACAAAAGCTGCAATCTTTTCAAAGATTGGCAAAAAGACAGAGATGGTAGCTCGTTTCTCTACAGTTGCTGGGGAGAGAGGGGCAGCAGATGCCGAGAGGGATATTCGTGGATTTGCACTAAAATTCTATACAGAAGAGGGTAATTGGGATTTGGTGGGGAATAACACCCCAGTTTTCTTCTTTAGAGACCCAATGAAGTTTATTGATTTAAACCATGCAGTTAAAAGGGATCCACGTACAAATATGAGAAGCCCAAATACCAACTGGGATTTTTGGTCTTCTCTACCAGAGGCGCTTTTGCAAGTGACAATTATAATGGGAGATAGGGGCATTCCATCTTCTTATAGATATATGCACGGCTTTAGCTCCCATGCATATAGCTTTATTAATGATAAGAATGAACGCACTTGGGTTAAGTTCCACTTTAGATCTCAACAAGGGATAAAAAATCTTACAGACCAAGAGGCTGGCAAAGTAGTTGGGATGGATAGAGAGTCTCATCAAAGAGATCTTTATGAAGCCATAGAGAAAAAGATGTTTCCAAAATGGAAAGTCTATGTGCAGCTTATGACCGAAAAAGAGGCAGATGCTATGGAGACCAATCCTTTTGACCTAACTAAAATGTGGTTGAAAAAAGATTTTCCACTTATACCAGTAGGGGAGTTTGAGTTAAATAGAAATCCCGCTAACTATTTTGCAGATATTGAGCAAGCTGCCTTTAACCCGGCCAATGTGGTCCCAGGAATTAGTTTCTCTCCAGACCGTATGTTACAGGGGCGCCTATTCTCTTATGGTGACGCTCAAAGATATCGTCTAGGTGTAAATCATCATCAAATACCTGTAAACTCACCTAAAGGAGTAGAGAACCCACATAGTTTTCACAGAGATGGGCAGATGCGTGTAGATGGAAATCTTGGTAGCGAATTACATTACGAACCCAATAGCTATGGCAACTGGACAGACTCTCCAAAAGACAATTTGCCACCAGAAAAAGGTGGAGATGTATATAGATACGACTTTAGAGCAGATGATTCAGACTATTTCACACAACCAGGGCTTCTATTTAAAGCAATGACAAAAGAGCAACAACAGGTGTTGTTTGACAACACTGCCAGGAACATGGGCGATTCTACTCTTCAAATTAAACATAGACATATCTACCATTGCTACCAAGCAGATCCTCAATATGGAAAAGGAGTAGCAAAAGCAATGAATATTGCAATTGACACTGTAGATCTTAATCTACCAAAGAGAGACTCTCGTGAAAACCAAATGAGAGCTAACAACATGCATCCAGAATTAAACACACCTACCCAAGCAGTAGACTCTGGTGTAGA